>CADBLC010000152.1 GCA_902795385.1 Fibrobacter succinogenes
TGCCGTCGTAAGAGAACAGCAGAGCGCGCACTCGGCCCATCGATTCCATTCCCGGAATCTCGAGGGTAATGCGGCCCTCGCCCATCTGCACCACGTGAATATCCAGAGCCTTCGCAATTGCCGGCACAGACGTGATATCGCCAGGACCATCACCCGGACCGTCGCCAGGACCATCGTCCGGATCTTTTTCATAACCCGGGACGCTACCCTTGTTCTTGCTCGTAGACTTATTGACGTTAACAGCAGGAGGAGTAAAGGCAACCAACGGGTTCAGCACAAGGGACGAGTCCGCCGTGCCGTCGATTTCGATATCGCCCATGTTGGTACAGCTGTCCAGCGTCACGGAACTGATACTGTCGGTGATACCGATCAAGCCAGCAATCCAGCCATCCACGGCCGTATCCTTCTTGATTGTGATCTTGCCCCTGTTGACCGACTGCTTGAGGCTAATGGACTTGGTGCCATCGCGAACATAACCGACAAGCCCGCCCACATAGGGCTGGTTCGCGTTCTCGACAACGATATTCCCGAAGTTCTGCAAGCGGGTACCCGCCATGGCTTCCCACAAACCGGCAATGCCACCAACATAAACGATTTCCTGCGAACCTGTTCCATGATAAATGACATCGGCCTGGTTGATGCAGCTATCCAAAACCATGGTCGAATCCCCTTGGATCAACCCGAAGAGCCCGCCCAGGGACGCGTCCTTGCCCGTAAATTCAATCTTGCCGTAATTCACGTTGCCGACATACGTATTCGGGGAGCCCTTCACGGTACTGACACCAATAAGGCCTCCTACAAAGGAGAGCCCCTTGGGGGATTCCACCTGAATATTTCCTTTGTTCGTATTTTCCTTTATCACGGTCGAGGAAATGTTCTGACCAGCCAAGCCGCCTATGGTCACAGAGCCCACGCCCTTGGCAAAAAACTTGGCTTCGTTCGTATTGCCGGTAAAGTTTCCATCCGCTACCAAAATTCCGACAAGGCCACCCACATACATACCGTCGGCAGTCGTCACCTGGAAGGAACCCTTTACCGTATTGTTGTAAAAACCGGTCCAACCGGTAACCACATTGCCCACGAGGCCGCCGACCTGCGAACCACCGGCATAATCTTCGGAACCGGACTTGTATTCCAAATCGACCGTATTGTTGCGCATGACAACAACACCCGATACCACCTGCGTTATAATCGCACCGGTAGTCGACGAGTTATGAATATAAGCCTTATCGACAACGATGTTTTCGAAATAGAGCGTATCATCGGTGTCGCTCATGATGGGGCCGAAAAGAGCCGAATTCTGAGCCACATCCACATCTTCGTCGGCGAATAGGTTCGAAATCTTGTGGCCACCGCCATCGTAGCTTCCGGCAAACGGGCCTATCGCCTTCCAATTGCCTTTTTCGCGACCGCACTCGGTCGAGAGATCGATATCCGCGGTCTGCTTGAAGAACATGCCCGCACCCATATTCGACACGGTCACGCCCTTGTACTCAGTCCCGGAAATCACGGCCATGCGCAAATCAACCAAATCTTGCGCAGATTCCACGGTAAGCGGGTTCGCCCTGGAACCATCTCCGGCAGCCCAAACTCCTGCCACGGACAACAAAACAGCAAGAACAAAAGAACGCATATTCTTTCTCCCTTCCTTTCTAAGAATTTCACTCTATAAAATTAGTTTATTTTAAACAAAAAAGCCTATTGGCCATGCCAACAGACTTATTTTGTGCAAAAAAGCGTGATGAGAGTATTACATTTTCTTCATCGGGTATTACGCCTCGACGGATTTTCCCTTCTCGACGGCGTCGGCGAGACTCATTCCGGTAAAATCCTGTGCGCTGAACCAGCGGCCGCTCTTCTTGTCGTCCAGGAGTACAGAGACCATCGAGCCCGGGATAACCGTTTCGGGAGCGTTGGGGGCGTTCGGGCCACCGAGATCGGTGCGGAGCCAACCCGGGTCCATCACGTTCATCATCACGTCGGTGCCGTTCAGTTTGCAGGCGAAATCCTTCACGAACTTGGTGAGGGCGGCCTTGGCACAGGCGTAACCCATGAGCTCGGGCTCGTTCGCGATGCCGCTCGTGGTAAGCTGCATGCGGCCGAATCCGCGCTTGATCATGCCCGGCAAAAAGTGGTAGGCAATCTTTACCGGAGCCAAGAAGTTCACCGCCAAGGCCTGGTGGAAATCTTCCATGGTGTTGGTGAGGTAGTCGGTAAAGTAGTGGCTCATGAGGCCCGCGTTATTGAACACGATATCGACCTGCACGCCCCAAGAATCAATTTCGGCAAGGGCGGCATCGATTTCGCAGGCGACTTCGAGGTTGCAACCCACGGCACGGCATTCCACACCCAGCTTTTTGATTTCGGCCATCACGGGTTCGGCATGGGCCTTGTCGCGCCCCTGCAGAATGATGTTCGCACCGAGTTTTGCCATCTCGATGGCGGTAAGACGGCCTACACCGCGGCAGCCGCCGGTAACCAGAGTCCATTTGCCCTTGACATCTATCATGTTCGTTCCTTTGCGCGCATGCGCATTTTTTGAAAAAAATACTCTCTAGACCACGTTACCGGATGTTATCCGGGGGTAAAAAGCGTTTACGGGTGTAAAAGAGGGGTATTTAGCCCATTTTGTTAACTAAAGTTTACATTCTGTCGTCTGCGATGGGTTTTGATGCCCCGTCCGTAACCGAGAAGTTTACATTCAGCTGTACGCCGCTGCGTAAAAAATGCCCCAGAATTTACATGCCTACAACCGCCCAATTCGCTATTTTGGAAGTAAAATTTAAGATAAATTAAAGCATTTAGAGAGTCAAAAGCCTAGTAATAACGGGGATTACGGCCCAAAAAACGCAAAAAGCCCCTGCCGGGGTGACAGGGGCTCTTTTTGCAAACGATCGACCCGAGGTCCTCACGTCTACATGAATAAATGTAGCAGTATTTTGAGCTAAGTGTATGTAAAATCTTGATTTACAAAGATAACACGTTCCCGCGATGTTCCCTCTTCCGTCCCGCAATACAGCCAGAAGCTATATTTTCCGATGTAATGATTCTGCTCGTCGCCGAAAAGCCCTCCGTGGCAAACCAGCACTACCGCCCGATGCTCGAACGCATCGAGGGCGAGAAATTTACGCAGGGCGACGGCTGCCTTATCGGCAAGAACCACTGCATCACCTGGTGCGTGGGCCACTTGATTACGCTCGCACCGCTCGACGCCTACCCCGGTTTCGAAGGAGGCTGGAGGCTCTCGAACCTGCCGCTTTTGCCCGAAAAGTTCCGCCTGATGGAAATCGAGAGCACCAAGAAGCAGCTGAACGTGGTGCGCCAGATGATGGAACAGGCCGACGTACTCGTGAACGGCGCGGATGCCGGCCGCGAGGGTAACCTGATTTTCGACCTGGTGCTCGACTACACGCCCGCCTTCAAGCAAAAGACCATCAAGCGCCTGTGGGTGAACAGCTACGTGGCGAAGGACCTGGACAAGGCCTGGAAGAACCTGGAAGACGCCACCCAGCGCGTGAACCTGAGCTATGCCGCCCGCCTGCGCCAGCGGGCCGACTGGATGGTGGGCCTCAACGCGACGCGTGCCTACACGCTTACCGCCGGCCGCGGGAAGATGATTTCGGTGGGTCGAGTGCAGACACCGACACTCAACCTGGTCGTGGAACGCGACGCCCTGGTGGAGCAGTTCAAGGAGCTGTACTACTACAGCGTCGTGGGAACGTGGAAGGGCTTTCAAGCACAAAACGTCATCCTGAGCGGAGCGCCAGCGGAGTCGAAGGAACCAGACAAGAAGTCCGAAGGCCTCAAAGTCGCGGTGTTCGAGAAGGAAGCGGAAGCGAATGCGGTCGTGGAGCGCTGCAAGCCGCCCGCACCGGCGACCATCGCAAAAATCGACACCCAGCAAAAGAAGCAGTTCCCGCAAAAGCCCTTCGATTTGACGGAACTGCAGAAAGAAGGCAACAAGCGATTCAAGTTCAGCGCCCAACAGGTCTTGGACTGCGCGCAGAACCTCTACGAAAAGAAGTTGCTCACCTACCCGCGTACCGACTCGCAGTACCTGCCCGACACCATGAAGCAGGAAGCCTATGCGCTCGCCCAGAGGCTCGCAACCCCCGAACAGAAGAGCGTGATGCGCAGCGAGAGCGAGAACTTCGTCTTCATCAACTCGAGCAAGGTGACCGACCACTTCGCCATCATCCCGACCGGCGAAATCCCGAACGGGCTCCCCGAAATGGAGCAGAAGATTTACGATTTGGCGAAGGAACGCTTTGTGCAGGCTTGGCTGAAGCCGTATGTATGGAGCGAGATGGAGGTGGTGTTACAGACGAGAGACGAGAGACGAGAGACGAGAGAGGGCGTCATCCTGAGTGGCGAAGCGTCAGCGGAGTCGAAGGATCCAGGCCCGAAGTCGAAGGATTCAGACCTTTTCCGCCTGAAGCTCAAGCGCAATGAGGATTTGGGTTTCCGCGCCATCGTCAAGGAAGAAAAGAAAAAATCGTCGAAAAAGAAAGGAGATCCCCGCTCGGAAGCGGGGATGACAGACGGTGGCGCCGAGGGCAAGGGTGACGGTGACGAAATCACGAACCTGGTCGAAGCCTTCCCGGAATGGAGCGTGGGCGACACATCCCCCTTCGACAGCGTGGAACTGCAGAAGAAAAAGAAGAGCAAGCCCAAGTACTACACCGAGGCGACACTCCTTGCCGCGATGAAGACTGCCGGCAAG
>CADBLC010000153.1 GCA_902795385.1 Fibrobacter succinogenes
GTTTAAAATGTAACTATATTCTGTTGCATGAGTACCGAAAATCTTGAATATAAAAACGCAATGGACCGCCTGGAAGCCATTTTGGAGAGAATCGACAACTCGGAAATGGGTATCGACGAATTGGCGGGGCAGGTCCAGGAGGCGACGAATTTGTTGAAAAAGTGCAGACAGATTCTCGTTTCTACCGAAAAGAACGTTCAAGAGGCTCTCGCCAGCCTGGAAGGCGAGGCGGATGCCTAATCTGGTCCCTGCCATAGAGGCCGACGGGCTTACGGTGAAGTTCCCTGTCCGGGGAGGCGTCCTCGGCAAGGTGAAGAGTTTTTTTACCGCTGTGGACGGCGTGTCGTTTGTGCTGCCGCAGGGGGAAATCCTCAGCATAGTCGGGGAGTCCGGCTGCGGCAAGTCGACGCTTGTCAAATCGCTTGTCGGGCTTGTGCCGATGGCTGCAGGTGAGTTTAAGCTATTCGGGAAAAAGGTGCAGAAGGGCTATGCGGGCTCGTCGAGAGTCTGCGACCTCATGCAGATGGTATTCCAGGACCCTTTCAGCAGTTTGAACCCGCGCCAGACGGTGACGGAAATCTTGACTGCGCCGCTGTGCGCGCGCGGGGTGTCGTTTGCCGAGGCCGAAAAACGCGCGCGCGAACTTTTGGAGCGCGTGTCCTTGCCCGCCGGTTCACTCCAAAAGTTCCCCCACGAGTTCTCGGGGGGACAGCGGCAACGCCTTTGCATTGCCCGAAGCCTGATGCTTTCGCCCAAGATTTTGCTGTGCGACGAGGTGACGAGCGCGCTCGATGTCTCTGTGCAGGCGCAAATCCTTCACCTGCTCGACGACCTGCGCCGCGATTTGGGACTCAGCATCCTCTTTATCAGTCACGACATGCAGGTGGTGCGTGCGCTTAGCGACAAGGTGCTGGTAATGTACTTCGGTAAGGTGGTGGAATACGGCCGCGCCGACGAAGTGCTTGTGAACCCGCAGCACGACTATACGAAAAAGCTTTTGGCAAGCGTCCCGGTAATCCGGGGCTAGGGCTACAATCTATTTAGACCGCTTGCACTTGATGCCGATGGTCTTCACCAGGCGTTCCTGGCTGGAGTCGAACTTGTCGTAGCTGAATTCTTCCACGTAGGCGGCCTTGCAGTCGAAGAATTTTTCTTCGTACACGGGCTTCATGTCGCTGGAATAGTGGATGATGTTCATGCGGAAGTGGCCCAGGTATTCTTCCCTGATGCACGTCGTGATGAGGTAATCCTCGAATTCGTCGAACGAAATCTCGACAACGGAGAATACGTCGCTCGTATCTTCTTTAAGGAACTTGACCTTGCGGACTCTCACGGAAAGCGTCGCTGCGAGTTCCTTGAATTTTTCTTCGTCGCGTGCGGGGACGTTCTCGAAAATAAACTGGACGTTGAACAAGTATGCTTTTGCAAGTTCGGGAAGATCTTGCCTGTGCGAATAATCCATGGATTCTCCTTTCTCTTGTTGCTACGGCTGGCTTGCTTCGGAAATTCCGGCCAGGGCGTCTTCCATGAACTTCGCGAGAAGCTTGGATGTGGCTTCGGCCATGAATCGCGGTTCGCGCTTGTCCATGGGGGCGCGGTCGTCGTAACGCTTTTCGAACAGCGGGGCGCCGGAGTCCACCTTGCGGAACGAAATCTCGATGGCGAGCCTTGCGTACTGGGAACTGCCTTCGTCCACCTCTTCTATTGCGGAGATGTTTCCGGAAATTTCGAAGGCGGGCTTGGAGTTGCCCTTGATCTCAACGGTCTCGAAGAGGCCGCTCTTTACAGCGTATTCGGCGACGACCTGCGTTACCATGTGGTCGGGGCGGCTTGCCCAAAGATCGAGGTCGTAGAACATGAAGTCGTAGGCGGATTCGCGATAGACGATGTTGGCGCGCTGGTAGGCAGGGTCGATGGTGAACTTGCGGACCTGGACGCTGCCCTTGGCGCTAGACTCGGGCGTGGAGATGTTTTCGACGGCGAGAGTGTAGTAGCGCGTGGGTTCGCTCGAACTGCTGCCGATGCAGCCGGTCATGGCCATGGCGGCAAGAAGGATAATCGCGGACGAGAGAAGCTTGGTAAATATTCGCATGGTTCCTCCTTATTTGCGGCGCGTCTTCGCGGGTTCGCGGATGAGGGCGGACGGATTGTTCTTGATTTTCTGGCTGAATTCCTCGAGGTTCTCGAGGACGCTGTTCAGCTCGACGATAGCTTCGCCGACCTGGTCTTCGTTCTTGTAGACCATCTGGTCGAGCCGCTTGGAAAGCTGGTTGATGGAGGCCATGGCCTCGGTGAGGTTGTCGTTTAGGCTCTTGGTGTCGAGCGCCTCGAGCTTTTCCTTTACGATGTCGAGGTTCTCGCTCGCCTTCGCGGCAATCTTCGCGTTCTCGATTTCGGACATCACGCTGTGGATGGATTCCGCGGACTTGGAGATGCTCTCGATGGGCTTGGAGAGGTCTTGCGTGATGCGTTTGAGGTTATTGGTCACGGCCTCGAAATTCTGGATGGCACGGCTCAGGTGCTCGGCGTTCTCGTTCGAGAGGATGGCGTTCAGGTTGATGAGCACGGAGTCGGCGTGGCTAGCGATGTTGCTCGCCTGATTTGCAATCTGGTCAAAGCTGGATTTTTCGGCCGGCACAAAGCCGCCTTCGGGGACGTTCGGCTCGGAGAAGGTTCCCCCCGAAAGGATAACCTGCTTTTCGCCGGTGAGGTTCATGCCCGCCGTCATGCCGGCGCGCGTGCCCTGCTTGATGGGCGTGCCGTGGTGGACCTTGAACGAGACCACCACCTCGTTCAGGTTTTTCTCGTTGATGGTAATCTGCGTTACGCTACCCACGTCAATGCCGTTCAGCTTGACCTTCGCGTCTACGAAGAGCCCGTTGACCGAGGTGTCGAAGATGGTGTAGTAGTTGTCGTACTGCTCGCTCAGGTAACGCTTGAGCACGTAACCGAGGAATACGCAAACCATGATGCCGCAGAACAGCATGAATGCGCCTAGTTTAATTCTTTCGGATCGGGTGGTTTCCATTATCTCTCCAACTCAATCAATAAAATCAAAATTGTAGAAGCCGGTGGAATACGTTTCCTTGGGGCATTGCCGGCTGAAAAAGTGCTTGAGCGTCGGGTCGTCGGACTCCATGCCTTGCTGGAGCGTGCCGTCCATGTGGACGAATCCCTCCTTGAGGTAGACGAACCTGTCGCAGATAATCTTGATGCTTTCGAGTTCGTGGCTCACGATGACCATCGATACTTTGAGCGTGTCGCGCAGTTCGAGCAAGAGCTCGTCGAGCGAGCGGGCCGTAACCGGGTCGAGACCCGTGGAAGGTTCGTCGCAAAAGAGCAGTTCGGGCTTGAGCGCTATAGCGCGGGCGAGGGCGGCCCGCTTTTTCATACCGCCGGAAATTTCGCCGGGGTACTTGTGGAAGGCATGCAACAGGTGCACCTTCTCCAGACGGTCGGCTACGATGGCTTCCATCTGGCTCTTGGGCATGTAGGGCATGCTGCGCTTAAGCGGGAGCATCGCGTTCTCGGCGACGGTCAAGTCGGCAATGAGGGCGCCGCTCTGGAAGAGTACGCCCGTGCGCATGCGGGTCTCGCTGTCGAGTCCTTCCTTGGCGCCGAATGTCTTGCCGAAATAGGTGATGGTGCCGGAGTCCGACTTGATGAACTTGAGGATGTTGTTCAGGAGCGTAGACTTGCCGCAACCGGAACTGCCGAGTACCATGCGGATTTCGCCCTTCCTTACGCCGAACGAGATGTCCTTGAGGATGGTCTCGTTGCCGTAGCTGGCCTTCAGGTGATCTACTTTGAGGATTTCTTCCATGTTTACCCCTAGTAGAATATGAAGGCGAACAGCGTGTCCGCGATGACGATGGAACAGATGGCCGAAACGACGCTGGCGGTAGTCGCCTTACCGACGGCCTCGGCGCCGCCGTGTGCGTTGAGGCCCTTGTTGCAGGCGATGAGCGTCACGATCCAGCCGAATACGAGCGCTTTGACGCTGCTCTTGAGGAACGTGATGGGGGCGATACCGTCGCGAATGCCCATCATGTAGTTAGAAAAAGAGATGTCGCAGAAGAAGTAGGCGATGAGGAAACCGGCAAGGCACCCGACAATGGACGAGCAGAACGAGAGGATGGGTGTCGTGATGCTCAAGGCGATAAAGCGCGGAACGACCAGGTACTGCACCGGCGGGATGGCCATGGACTTGATGGCCTTGACTTCTTCGCAGACGCTCATGTTCGCGATTTCGGCGGCCATGGCGCTGCCGGAACGGCCGGCGAGGATGATGGTCGTGAGGAGCGGGCCGATTTCGGCGAAGATGAGGAAGCCGAGGCCGGATGCGAGGTACGAACCGCCACCGACGGCGTTGAGCATCACCGAACTCTGCAAAGCCATCGTAAGGCAAATGAGGCCCACGAACAAGAAGCAGATTCCCATGGCTTCGCTGCCCGATTTGAACATCTGCTTGGTGACGCCGCCGAAATGGATTTTGCCCTTGTCGAACGGCCCGAATACGGTCCAGTAGATGGACATGAATAGCAGGATGAGGACTTCGACGAATTCCTTGATGAACGTGAAGCCGAGGCCGCCGAGCATCTCGAGGACGTTGTTCGTGCCCTTGACGGGCTTTTCGGGCGGGTCCATCTTGCGGAGCGATTTCAGGTGCGCCTTGATGTCTTCGTTGAAGTGCGAAAGCGTGAGCCTGTTGCAGCGCGAAAAAGGCGTCGGCACTGTAATCCATGCTTGCGAGATTGCTTCCGTCTAGGCAAAGCGGGCCCACCTGGAGTTGCTTTCTGCAACTCCGCAGCAGCTCTTTGCTGTTTGATGCCGTAAGCATGTCTGGCAACAGAATGGTATTCATTTTGGAGCCCGAAATATAGAAAAATACATTTAAAAATGCCTGTCAGGGCCCATGAACAGGATGACGGGCGTGTTTTTGACGATGGAATGCACGGCGATAAAATTCTATCTTGTGGCCCATGGCCCACAATTACGCAAAATCAAGGAAGCCCCGCGAGACGCTTGAAGTCTGCATCGAGAAGATGGTGCAGGGCGGCGAGGGTATGGCGCGCCTGCCCGACGGGCG
>CADBLC010000154.1 GCA_902795385.1 Fibrobacter succinogenes
GGATCCATGCCGGCGCTGCCGCTCATGGTGACCTTCGTCTGGAAGTAGGTGGACACGACCATGATCCACGGGAGGATGGCGAGGCCGGAAGGCATCACGAACGGGATGCTGATACCGCTCCACACCACATCGCTACGGCTGAGGTCGGTAATCCAGAGGAAGGCGGGCATGCCGCGGAGTTCCATGGCGCGACCGAGCACGAAGAAGAGGCCCATGAAGATAGGCATCTGGATGAGCATCGGGAAGCAACCGCCCGTGCAGCTGGAAAGCGGGTTCACGCCGTTCTTCGCGTAGAGTTCCATGATGGCGGCCTGCTTCTTTTGCGGGTCACTACGGTACTTCACGTTAATTTCGTCAATCTGCGGCTTGAGCTTGGCCATGCCGCGGGTAGACTTGAGCTGCTTGACGGTAAAGGGAGTCGTGATGCCGCGGACAATGAACGTCACGAGGATGATGGCGACACCGTAGTTCGGGATAAGCGCGTAGAAGAACTTCAACAGCTTGAGAAGCACCTTGCAAATCCATACGAACCAGACGTTCGCACCGCACCAGGTCCAGCCACTCACGATGACCTTCTCGTAATCCTTGTCCAGGGCTTCCACCTCGTCCCACTGCAGCGGGAGAATCATGAAGTCGTAGCTCAGGGAGTCGCTGCCGCGCAGGTAGTCGCTCAAGGAAATCTGGTACGTACCGGGATCCTTGTCGCTGTCGAGCTTCATGGGCTTGGCCTGCAAGACCGCCGGGGATGGCTTGTCGAACTGCACCGACATCGCCACGTACTTGCGGCGGATACCCGCCCAGACCATCTTGTCGCTCTTGAAGGATTCGGTATCGCGGACCATCTCGCGTTCGACGTTCTCGCCGTTATTGAAAATCACTTCGCTGAAGAAGTAGCTGGTACCGCCGAAGCTCTTGCCCTTCGGGAATTCTTCCGTCTCCTTCATGCCGCCCTTCCAAGCGAGCTTGTATTCATTGGGCTGGAAACCGACAAAGCGGTTCACCTGACGCACGGCAACACCCGTCTTGGTAAAGGCGTAGCTACGGATGACCTTGTTCCCGCCGACATCCTCGAAGACGAACTGGACGCTCGTATCGGCGTCAACAGAAATCCATTCCGGTGCATCGACCGCGAACAGAGCTTCGCTCAGGTCGGCCTTGCCGAGAGTGAGGTCGAGGGCACCGAGAGTCGTATCCTGGATGAGTTCCGGGAAGTTGCCGGCACTGTCGGCCAGGGCTTTCACGATAACGCTGCGGACCTTGCCGCCCTTGTTGTCGAGAGTCACGATAAACTTGTCCGTCTCGACCGTCACCGTGCGCGGGAGTATCACGGGCTTTGCGGCTACGCTGTCGGCGGTAGCGGAGTCAGCAGCAGCGGTAGAGGAATCGGCCACGGCACTGTCAGCGAGAGCCTTGTCGGCGGCAGGAGCCCCGAGAACCGGAGCAGCCTTGACTTCGGGTTCCGCAACCGGAAGAACCAGCTGGTCGGCGGTTTCCGACTTGGCGGCCTCGGCAGCGGCGGCTTCGCGGGCCTTGGCTTCGGCTGCGGCCTTCGCGTTGGCGTTCGCAGAGTTCGTCGTCATCCACCAGATGACGATGACGGCCATGAGGATGGAACCGATAATGGTATTCTTGTTCATTTGTTGTCCTTTCTGGGCGGAACCGGGTCATAGCCGCCCTTGCAGAAGGGGTTGCATCTCAATATTCTAAAAACAGCAAGATAGAAACCTTTGAAGGGGCCGTGTACGCGGATCGCCTCGATTGCATACTGAGAGCACGTCGGGCGGAACCTGCATACCCCGAAAAAGAAGAACGGGTGGACGACCTGGTAAATCCGGATCGGGACTATCAGCGCCTTCCCGAGAACTTCCTTAATCTTCTCCCACATCTCCCGGTTCTCCCTGGGATTCCCATCCCATCTTGCGGAAGAGCTTCATGGCGGATTCCCGAAGGCGCTCCGAAGTCATCCGTGGGGCGGGGTCGGTCACGATAATCATCGCCCAGACGGGTTTCTCGATTTTGGGGACCATCCCAAAAAACAATGGCCGCAAGACCCTGCGACACTTGTTGCGGTAAACGGCGTTGCCGTTTTTCTTTTTTGCCAAAAAACAGAAACGACAAGAACCATCCGGACTGTCAATCCATTTCATCGATAGCGATGGCGAACGGACGAACTTTCCCTGGATGGCAACTTGCCGATAAGCGGGCTGCGTTGGCAGCCGATAAGAACGCAGAGTGGCTATAAGCCAACCCCGACTTACTTCTTATAGATGGTATCGCTGATGGTCAGACGCTTGCGGCCCTTGGCACGACGACGGCTAAGGACGGCGCGACCCCAACGGTCTTCCATGCGGGCCATGAAACCGTGCTTGTTGACGCGCTTGCGATTGTGAGGCTGGAATGTTCTTTTCATGATAAAACCTTTTTATAGATACAATTTTCTATGAGTCGCAAATTTAGTAAAAATACGCCGCAAATCAAGGGGTCAGAGGGCCTAGATTCCCAATTTCAGCGCGAAAAAGGCAATATCCCCCGACCGCCCTACAATTAATCAACAATTTATCAACATGTATCAGGAGAAACTGAGTCCCGTAAATATCTTGACCTGGTTGACGCCCTTGCGCTTTACCGCAAACAGGAGGTCGTCCACCATGCGCACGATGGTCCTCTTGTCGTAGGAATCCCCGGTCACGCAGGGAATCACCCCGCCACTCACGGTCACATGGAGCATGGGAAATTCTTCCCACTGCAGGTTCGCCACCATTTCGCGGATCTGGTCCGCCTTGGAGAAAGCCTCTATCTCGGAATCGGCCTTCAAGATGCATGCGAAGGTTTCCCCGCTAAAGCGTATCGCACGCTCGCCGATATCCCCGCAAACTCCAAGCCCGATCTGGCGGCTCACGGCGCATATCACGGAATCGCCAAAGATTCTTCCATAAGTGGCGTTAACCTGCCTAAAGGCATCGATATCGAACATCACCACATAGAACCCGTCCCTGTTCTGCCACACGACATCTTCGAGATATTGAACAAAGTAACGCCGATTGTAGAGCCCGGTAAGGTCGTCCCGGCGAGACTGGTCCTCAATCTTTTTCAGGAGTTCGTCTTTCTGGTGGCATTCGTTCATGTACGCCTGCACCGCATAAGAGCACGTTCCAAAGAGGGCCGCTCCGAACAGCAGGTAGTTCACGGAGATATCCAGGTACACCACTGATTCGCCCGGAGGAACCGTCACCCATTCCGGAAACATCCACGACACAACGATAACCGCAAGCCCGACAAGCAAAGTAAAAGCAGCCCCCAAAAACTTGAAGAAGCGATTGCTGACAAAGCTGCACATGAAAGGCCCGGTAAGCAAGAAGAACGGCATCGCGCTGTTGATTCCACCACACAAAAAGAACATCACTGGGGTGGCAACGCAAGAAAAAAAGCCTATCAGGAAAAAATAGCCTATCGAGGTGTGCGAAGTCTTGTATACAAGGAGCCCCGTCAGTATGCACATCGTACAGATAACCGCACAGAAGATTGTAGCAAGGTCGCTAACCCGCTCCACTGCGGTTAGAATGATGCTCGCGAAAGAAACGAACGTATCAATCGCCAAGACAATCCAGAAAAGCCTTTTTTCAAGGGTTTCCTGCCTCGCCCATATTTTCCGTGCAATCCCAAACATGAACTGTCCCCTTCAGCAATTCAATCTCTTTTAATATACGTTTTAATCGGGGCAATTTGTCAAAAAAAACTTTATTATGTATTTTTTTACAAGATAAGCAACATCTCACCAGAAGGCTCAAAATGGAACTCACACCGCTAGACATTCGCAACCAGACATTCCACAAGAAAAGCTTGGGCGGCATCGACGCCGAAGAAGTCAAGGCCTTCCTCGAAACCGCGGCCACCGCTTTCGAACAAATGTCCCGCAACCGCACCGACCTGACCGAGCGGCTGAAGATTGCCGAAGAGCGCGTGAACTATTACAGACAAATTGAAAAGACCATCCAGGACGCTGTGGTGACGATGCAGAAGACGGTCGACGAAGTCAAGGCTAGCGCCGAAAAGGAAGCCGAACTGATTATTGCCGAAGCCAAGGCCAGGGCCGTCCGCGAAGTGGAGAACACCCGACGCGAAGCCGAAGACCTCCGCGCAGAGATTGAGCAGCTCAAGCAGTTGCGCAACAATTACTTTATCCGTTGCCGTGCGCTTATCCGCGGCCAAGAGGAACTCCTTGCCGCCATGGAAAACGACCAGCGCGAAGAGATTCCCCAGACGGTGCGCCCCGCCGCTCCCGGCATCAACCCGGTCGGCAAGGTCATCGCATAACCGCGCGCGTCACGCCACTACATGAGAATCAACATCAAAGTACACGCCCGTAGCAAGCGCGAAAGCGTTACCGCTTTACCCGACGGCAGCTACAAGGTCGAAGTCAAGGCACCTCCGGTCGAAGGCGCCGCAAACGAGGCCATCTGCGAATTGCTCGCCGATTACTTCAAAGTCCACAAGCGCGATGTGCGCGTGGTTCTCGGCAGCACGAACAACAAGAAGGTCGTCGAGATAGACAAGTAGCATTACGATTCTTCTGCCGAATCCGACGAAACAGGCTCTTCCGAGCTGCTGGACACCACACTGGAGCTTGACAGGGTCTCGGTAATTTCAAAGACGTTCTCGCTCACCACCTTGATATTGTCGAAGGC
>CADBLC010000155.1:0-1934 GCA_902795385.1 Fibrobacter succinogenes
CGCGCCTGCGCAATGGCATCTTGGTACGCCTTGGCATAGGCACCGTTATAGGTGGAGATATACGCCTTGGAGTAGGCGGAAGCCCCCGCGATATCGGCCATAGGCTTCTGTAGGGACTTCAAGTCAATATTAATCGGATCATCTATCTTCGTAACGCTAGCCGTAAGCGTGAGCGAAGGCATAAAACGGGATCGAGCTTCCGTGCGGCCGCTTTCGGCCATGTCGACCTTGGCTTTTTCCGCCTTGATCTGCGAATTGCCGGCCTTGGCCATTTCCAGGGCGTCTTGCAGCGAGAGCGACGCGGCCTGTGCAGCAACAAAGCCCGATAAAACCCAAAACACACTCTTTTTCATATTATAAAAAATACAAAAAAAGCCCCGGCAAAGCCAGGGCCATTTCTTCAAAAGTTCGAGTTAGAGTGCACCCATCGTCGGCGTGGCAGCCTTCCAGGCGCTGGCCTCGTAACCCATCGTCGTCTTGTCCACACGCTGCAGGCTGAATCCCGCGCCGTCGGCTTCGGTAAGCCCGGCCCAGGCATCGGAATAGAGCGTAGCGTCGTGCCATATATAGAAGTACTTGGCAGTCATGCCGTCGCCTTCCTTGGCGAAGGGTTCCTTGACGGCAATCGTTTCGCTACGGTTCGAGAGCTTGCCCTTGTAGGTAGCAATGTCGACCGTTGCAGGAATTTTATAGGCACTGCGGACAACATCCGGGCCCCAAGAAGACAAACCGAGCGCCTGCATATCTGCCGGATCCAGTTCTTCGGGAATCAGGAGCATCAGGGAGTTCGCCTTGAGCACTGCCGACGAGGAGAATTCGAGGTTGATACCTTCCACCTTCCAGCCCTTGGAGACACCCGGAACAGAGCTGTAGAGAGAAATGTCCTTATCGGTCGAGTTCACGATTTCCATGAATTCGAACGGGATATCGCCCGTATTGGAACCCGGATGGTAGTAAATCTCGTTGATGTACACGGAGCCTATCTTGAGAGCCGCGTTGGCCGCACCCGGAGTCGCCGAGGCGAGCGGGCCCTGGGCCGTAGAACCGTCCCTAAGGTCGACAAGACCGCTCGGGCCCTCGTAAGCCGGGAGCCAGATGCTGGATTCTTCGCCCATAACCGGGCCATAGAGGTAGAATTCGCCGCCCTGCGGGCTCACCACAAGTTCCTTGTCAAAGTTCGCCACGGCATCCAAGACAAGAAAGCCCTTGGCCGGAACGGTTCCCGACGTGATGCTGAGGGTTTCCGCACGGCGCTTGACTTCGAGTTTCCAGCCGGTCACATCGACATCGGCATCGCCCGCATTGTAGAGTTCGATCCATGCATTCGCACCCGAAGCATTCGGCATGACTTCGTTAATACGGATCTTGCTCGCTTCAATATATTCGTCATTACCGACTCCCGGCGTTCCGCCCGGATTCTTGCTTGCGCCCCAAGAAAGCGGCTGGGCAGGGTTGCCTCCCTTGTAAACCAGGCTGTAGCCGTGGCCATCTGCGAGGCTCGGCCAAGGAGGTTCGCTACCGAAGGCGCAACTCACGTCACCTTCGCCGTCCACCTTCACATTCACCACGTCGCCTTCGTTCACGAGCTTGCCTGCGGCATCCCACGGTCCGAACAAGCGTCCGCTAAAGTCGGGATAAGTCGTTTTGAACAAGTTCAGGTCGTTAGTGATTACCACGTATTCGCCCTTCTTGAGCGGTTCGGCCGGGAACGTGTAGTCAACAGCACCGCTCAAGTGCAGCAGGTAGTTCTGCATGTTGTCCATGTCCATGCCGCCGGCGATGTAGATTTCCACCCATTCCAGGGTAGATCCGTCGGGGGCGTTGTACATGATTTCAGAGCAGCCCATCTGCGGAGGGGCCGTATTCGGCACAGAGGAACTCGATATCAGCGAAGATCCGCCAGAACTCGTGGGAGTGGCACCGGAACTTCCCGG
>CADBLC010000155.1:1939-7169 GCA_902795385.1 Fibrobacter succinogenes
CCGAAGAATCAACCGGAGTGTTTTCCGGTTCGTTCGGACTCTTAGAGTCTTCGGAGCAAGCAGTCATCATCGCAAAAGCGGTTACGGCGGCTCCAGTCAATAACAATTTCTTTATTTCCATAAAGGTATCCTCGTCTTATCACCTTCCCAATCTATATTTTTCTTTTAAAAATTACCAGCCAGCTTAGTCCAATAAGGGCTCTTGAAGCGGCGCGGATTCTCGTAAACGCGCTTCCATTCGGCAGCGGCATTGCCAAATTTCGAAAAAGCACCGTGCTTCAGGTTGAATTTCTTAATCAGGTCGAACATCCAGTAAGGCACCTGTGAGCAGGGGCACTTGAGCTCCAGAACGGCATCGCAGCCCGGCAAAAAGAAGCGCGGGATGCCCGTAGAATGCATGTACTGCGGTTCAACCGTATAGTCAAAGCCATTTTCTTCGCGGAATCGCATGCCCGTATCAATCGTTACGCGGGAATACTCCTCGCGGAGTCCGAACCAGGCGCGACGCTTGTACTGCGTCAAGAGGCGCGGGTGCGCATTGTGCAAGCGGGTCTTGTACAAAAAGTCCTTGATATACATGCGGTCCTTTTCGCTCTTGCACGGGAAGTCCGCCGGGTTCATGTTCCACACTTCGCCAGGATTGATTCCCTTGATGGTTCCGCGGCTCTTGTAACAGATGCTACGAATCTTGCGCTTGACCTCGAAATGGAACGTGCCGTCCTGCGGAGGATTTTCGCCGTAGGTACGGATGCGCATGTTGAACCTGTCCAGGAGCTGTTTCTTTTTCCAGCCCAGGAAAGTCCACTTGGGGCTATCCAAGTACAAGTTCGTAATGTAGTAGAACCCACCCGGAGTAATCTTGGAATAATAGTCTTCCTCGCAATAAGGCTTAAGGAATTCGCCTATTGCGTCGGCCCACTCCACGGGGATGTGGTACTTGAGTTCGAACCTCTCGAGAAGGCTAAATCCACGGGCTTCGGCCATATTACTTCAGCCCTTCGCGGAGATGGTTGACGACACCCTGACGAGCCAAGCCGCCCGCATAATCGAGCAATGCGAGGTACTGCAAAAAGATGTCGTATTCAAGCTTCACAGCCTTCATGTCGCTCTCGAGAGCGCTTTCCTTGGCACGGAGCAGCAGGAGCGGATCGGAACCCGCATTGCGGGCGAACTGTTCCATGAAGCCGCTTGCGTTCACCTGTTCGGCATACTCCTTCTGAACCTTCCACTGGCCAATCAATGCCAAAATTTCCTCGGTCAGGCGGGCAACCTTCTGGTTTACCTCGCGCACATCATCCAGATAGTCGCTTTCGGCATCGAGGGTGGCCACCTGCTGGCGCAAGTCGCTATCCTTGTTGCTGTCGAAGAACGGCAAACGGACGGCCAAGTTCACGAAGAACTTGTCGGCAGTCTTGCGGTTGTCTTTGTCCGGGATAAGGAAGTCCGCATACGTTTTACAATTCTGATCGATTCGGCTAGTACAGCCCGTTTCCTTTTCATAATCATCCTTATAATCAGAATAGGCGCCACTACCATAAACATCATCCGCATAAAGCGTCTTGTACTTTTCCATCAAGGACTCAATCTGCAGGGAATAGCCAATACCGATATGCGAGATGTAGTCGCGGCCCTTGCTCACATCCTGTTTCGCGCGGGCGACTTCGCTGTCGCGCTTGCCCTTCGCCATGGCCACCTGCGGGAAGTTTTCGCTCACTTCCACACCGCCAGAAAGATTCTGTTCCAGTTCCGCCATTGTCGGGATGAAAGCCGTATCGAGGTCGACACCATCGAAATCGGGCACCCAGATTTTCATCTTGAGTTCGGCATCGCGCAGTGCCGTGCTGTCCGAAAGCAGTGCGGCCTTGTACGAAGCGCTCTTCTCTAGCGCCGTCATCAGGTCTTCCGGATTGAACGTCGCCGACCCGGACTTGAGGTGAAGCACTTCGACTCGGTCGGCATTGACCTGAGCCAACTGCTTGTTGATTTCATAAATCTTCTTGCGCAGCACGTAGCGCACGCCTCTTTCGTAGCGGTCATAAAGAAGCAGAGAACGCTCAACGGCAAATCGAGCCTGTTCATAGTTCTTTTCGGCCTCGTAGCGAGCCCTGTCGGCGCTACCTTCGCCGAACGTCTTGGGAGTCATGCGCAGTTCAAAATCGTGTTTGGCAAAGCTGAAACCGTCCAACTGGTAACGGAGTTCCAGCTTGTCCCAAAGTTTGGTTCCCTGCGAAGAAGAAGTCGCCTCGGCACGCTTCTGGGCGGCCATATAACGGGGATCCTTTTCGGCAGACTGAATCAACTGGTCCCACGTGAGCGGGCCGGCAAACACAGCAGCAGAAAGAGCGAGAGGAAGAAAGGCAACAAACCTCATTACTTCTTACCATCCTTAACGAGAATCTTGCCGTGGACTTCGGCAATGGACACCATCTCGCCCAGCAGGAACGGATTGTCCTCAGGAATCTTGATAGTCACTTCACGGCCGTACACCGGAAGTTCGGGCATTTTCCACATACGGGTCGGGAACGGGACGATACGGCTGGAAAGGCCGACAACTTCACCCTTCACGGCCTTGCCCGTACCGGCAAGCGTAGTCACCTTCACGGTTTCACCCACATCCATGTTCTGGTAAATCTGTTCGTTGATATAGCCGCGCACGAGCGTCGGGCGCTTGTGGGTAAGCGTCACGATCGGGGCGAAGCTCGAAACCTTTTCGCCGTCACGCACGTTCACGTCGCCGACGACCCAGTTCTCCTTCGCCACCTGGATAAGGTCTTCCTGCTGCTTCTGGAGTTCGGCGAGTTCCTTCTTGAGGTTCTCGGCCTCGCTCTTGCCGCTCGTCTTCTGGAGCCTGCCGCTACCGCGGAGCAGGGCAATCTGTTCGTTTGCGCTCTTGGTCGCCAGCGCGAGTTCGTTCTTGAGGCTCTTGATGCGCATGGCCATGGCGTCGTTGCCGTCACCTTCGGATTTCGAGTTCGAAAGGCTCTTGAGCTTGGCAGAAATGGCCTTGTTGTTCTGGTATTCCGTCTCGAGGTTCCTGATTTCGACATTCAGCGCGAGCCTGCGCGTTTCCAGGTTCGCCTTGACTTCGGCCACCTTCTGGTCGATTTCGGCGGAACTCAGGTTGCTGCGGCCCTCGATGGCATCGAGTTCACGGGTCACTTCGGAAATGCGGAGAGTGAGGTCGGGACGGTTGATTTCGACAATCGTATCGCCCACCTGGACTTCCTGGCCAGGCACCACATGCACCTTCACGATTTCCGTGGCACTCGGCACACTGATAATCGTCTCGCTAGCTTCGGCGATACCGCGGAACATGGCCACCTTGCCCTGGTAAACAAAGCCGAGGACGATGGCGAAAACAACGCAGATAATCCAAGCAATGGAAAGCTTGTGACCATAAACATAGGCAACACCCGCATTGTTTTTGTGGGCATTCCAGAAATTATCGAGGAGATCTTCCAAAAAACGCATTATCTATCTCCTTACATCTCAGTGGTGGCGTCCTGCATCATGAACTGCACGTCCGAGATGCCTTCGAGCTTGGAAAGTTCGTTCAGGATTTCTGCAGCGGGCTTGGTCGCGCGGAGGCGAACCTGGTAGGCCACATCGAGGCGTGCACCGCCATCGACTTCACGCATGGTAATCAAGATGAACGTCTTGAGGCTTGTCTTCATGATATGTTCGACCTGTTCACGGACCGGGCCTTCGTTCGGGAGGGCGAAGCGGAGCATGCCGTCGAAGAAGTGCTTGGTACCGAGACCCGTGCGCGAAAGCAAGAAAGCGACACAGCAGAAGGCGATTGTACCGCCGACCGCGGCACCCCAGGCGTACACACCGCAACCGATGCCCGCACCTAGCGCCGCGAATATGAACATGATATCTCGCGGGTCCTTGAAACTCGTACGGAAGCGGACCACCGAGAGGGCACCCATCATACCGAGACCGCGGCCGACGTTATCGCCGATGGCCTGCATGATCATTGCAGCGGCAACCGCGCTCAAGACGATGCCCTGGACGAAGTTGCGGGAATAGGAAAGCCCGAGGAAGGTCTTTTCGTAAGTCCAACCGATGGCGGAAGACAGGATGAAGGCCAAGCAAAGCGTATAGGCCAACGTAATAATCGTGGCGTTGGTCGTGCTGGATTGGACAGCAAGAAGGTCTAGCATTATGCACACTCCCGTGATAGGATACAGTTAAAACATTTATCCATAAGATACTTAAGTTTCGCGGGTGGCATCAAAAAAGGCTCTTGCATTTCACCTTTTTTGGACGAATCCACACCGCATACCCAAAAATAAACAAAAGGGGTCGAAAATAAATGTAAATAAGCGTTAATAAAACATTCTCCGTTGTAAAGCAATACACCGATAACACGCTTTTTACACGGATTTCCGGCATAGTCCCTTGCCTATTTGGAGCCCCTTGCAACAGGTCGGATATCAGGCCGCCGCAATCGAATATTTTTTTATTCTTTTTTCCTCCCCTACAACCGCGAAGACAACAAAAAAAGATGGCCGAAACCATCTTTTTTTTCAAATTCAAGATTTGAATGTCTGTTCAACCCAGCCGAAGCTAGAAGCAAGCAGAGCGAGGCCGCAGGACCGAAGCTGTACAAAGCGTACAGCGAGGGTCCGAGAACGAAGCTATGCGACGCTTATAGCGAGGCCTAGAGAAGGATGTGACCCTTCTTGTCGACGGAGAGTTCCGGCGTGGTGTTGCTGATAAGCGGGTTGGAACCGTTACCGATAGCAACGAGCACGGTGTCGCATTCGATTTCGAAGCTTGCACCTTCGACCTTGACCGGACGCGGACGGCCCTTTTCGTCGGGTTCGCCGAGTTCGTACTTGTCGACGAGCATGCCGCGCACGTGGCCGGCTTCGTCGCCAAGAATCTTGGCCGGGTTCTGCAGAACGCAGAATTCGACACCCTCTTCCTGAGCATGGAGAACTTCTTCCTTACGGGCCGGAAGTTCGTTCATGCTGCGGCGGTAAACGATGCGGACCTTTTCGGCACCGAGACGGAGAGCCATACGGGCAGCGTCCATAGCGACGTTACCACCACCGAGAACGACCACGTTCTTGCCGGGCCACATCGGGGTATCGGCATGTTCCTTGTCGTAGGCGCGCATGAGGTTAGCGCGGGTCAGGTATTCGTTAGCGGCGAACACACCGACGAGGTTTTCACCTTCGATGTTCATGAAGAGCGGGAGGCCAGCACCGGTACCGACGAA
>CADBLC010000156.1 GCA_902795385.1 Fibrobacter succinogenes
GCAACGGAGCCGCCGGGCCCAGCGCCAATCACCACGACATCGTAACGGGAATCAAGCATCGTCCACCTCCGTAATCTTTAGCGCACCGACGGGGCACCCCTTTACGCAGATGCCACAGCGTATGCACTTTTCGGAGTCAATCTGCAGGTCTAGCCCGAACATGTCGAGCGCCATCTTGGGGCAGAGCCCCACGCAGCCCGCGCAGGCGAGACAGACCTTCCTATCGTGAACGAGTTTCTTCATAGGGATTAATATACGTAATGCTAGGCGGTCACGACCTGGTTACGGCCGTTTTCCTTGGCAATATAGAGCAGTTTGTCGCATTCGGCAATCATCATCTCGAGGCTCGGGATGTCTTGGCCCTGGCGGCTGGCGAGTCCGAGCGAGATGGTGACGGGAATGATGGTGTCGTTCCAGCAAAAACGCTGGCGTTCTACGGCCATGCGCAGGCGTTCGGCGCTGCGCTTTGCGTCTTCGGGGCCAATCCCCGCGAGCAGCAGGACGAATTCCTCGCCGCCGTAGCGGGCGAGCAAGTCGGATTCGCGCTTTTCGTTCTTGAGCAGTCTCGCGATTTCCTTGAGGACCATGTCACCGCACTGGTGCCCCCACGTGTCGTTTACGCGCTTGAAGTGGTCGGCATCTACCATTATAGTATGTACGTAGAAGTTGTTGCGGCGGGCGAGCGCGAGTTCGCCGAGCCCGCGGTCGAAGAACGTGCGGCGGTTCGAAATCTTGGTGAGCGGGTCCATGGTGGCCGCCTCGAAGAGTTCGCGGTCAAAAGCTTCCTCGTTCTGGTCCTTGAAGTCTATTTTCAGGACCATCTTGCCGATTTGCAGGCGGTTGTCCGGTTCGAGCACGCATTCGGTGACGGGCTGCCCATCGACGAATGTTCCGTTGGTGCTTCCTAAGTCTTTAACTGTCACGGACTTACCGTCAAAAGAAAGCGTGCAGTGCCTGCGGCTGACCAGTTCGTCTTCCAGCCGGATATCGGCGTCTTGACCGCGGCCGAGGACCGCGGAACCCATTTCGAGGGGAATCTGCTTGAATTGTGCCTGCGGGTACAGCACTATCAAATGCGGGCGCAGTTCGAATTTCTTGAACTGGATCGTCTTGCCCGGTGTCGCGATAGTCTGGTCAAAATCCTGCATGCCATCTCTCCGTGTATATAAAGAAATCTAGATATTTTTTGGAGCGCGGGGGACCATCTGTGGGCAATTACGGTTAGTTGCACCTGGCGTGTAAAAGTCTTTTTACAAATGCTGACGGAAAAGTGTGATTTATCCCTCAGGATTTGCGATATTTCCAATTAAAATGAATGTAAATGTTATTTAATATTTAATTTTAAAAAAAATCATCCTTTTTTTCGTAGAAAAGGGTAAATTTCATGGCGGTGTGGCATCGCGAGAAGCCAGGTCTTTTTGTTATGCCAAGGCTGGAGAACCTAAATGGATATAAAGATTATGAAAAAACATAAAGTGTCTCTCATGGGACGTGTTTTGGGAATCATGATGCTCGTTGCAGGGGTGCAATGGGTTTGGGCAACCATGCGGCCGCTAAGATGACAAAGGATCCTACGACAGGATACTATGTGGCTGAATTGGATTCGTGGCCCCAAGAGACTTACCAGGTGAAAGGTTTCAGTATCGGTAACTCTATTACTGCTCCGGTACAATATATTACGGCAACGAATTGGGTTGCCACTGAATCGGGCGATGCTGGTTTTTTGAAGAACAACCAGATTTTCCAGTGCCCTGGAGATGGCAAAACCCTTTATATCCTTGAAAATCCTGCAAGTCCGGGAAAGACGGTTGTGTCTACAGAACCTCCTGATGCCAAGTATATCTATTTCTTGGTTCCTCCCGAAAATGACAACTGGATGGCGGCTATCCCGATGGTGAGCCTTGACGGTGGCCAGACTGCTGTGCGTATGACTGCAGACCCCGATCGTTGCGGCTGGTTCTACTATGTTTGGTTTGGTCAGCCTGTATCTGATAACGTCGTGTTCATGCGTGACGATGCACAGGTGCTCGATTCCGCCATTGGCGTGAATGGTACGGCAGAAGAGAATGTTGCCCAGCCGATTCCTCTGCAATCCTATTACGATGCATTCTCTCCCTCGAATACGATATACTTTATTCCGGATCAGGACCTCTGGCTTGCTGAAGGCGATGGCGGTTTCTACGATACCGACCCGGGTGTGGAAGGCGTTTGTAGTTATACTTTGGCTGCTATTATTTATGATTCCGACGCCAAGTTGCACCCGGCGTTCTCTTGCGACTACTATACTTCAGCCGGACAGATTAACGAAGGTTGTCAAGATGGTGTTACGGCACTTGGTGTCGATTTGACTACTGCTAGACAGCGCGTGCAGAATTGTATCGGTGTCCATACCGGAATTGTTCTCGATACCTTGGGTGCGGACAAGAAGCCTCACCTCAATACATCCGCGACCGGTAACGGTGTAAAGTGCTTTGGTACGGCGCAGCTCTTTGACATGCTCTTTACGCATACTCCGGGTGTTAACGAAATGTCCTGCTACGACATGCCGTTCGGCCGTGCCGACGACAACCGTTGGGAATTTGACTCCGACAAGTTTACCAGCCCGGGAACGACTATCAGGGGCGGTTTCTATCCTGTGGAACTTACGGATAATGATGTTATCCTTGCCGCTGACCCGACCCAGACTCCTGCTCCCTTGGCCCGTACAAAGCGTGCCGCGCAGGGCCCGGTGTACATGACCCCCTATATGCGCAAGATTGACCCGGCCAGCGGCGAAGAAGCCCCGCGCATGGACCTGGTCTGCAACAGCTCCACTTGGACTGGCGGCCATAATTGCGAAGGTAAGTATGCCGGTGGTGGCGATATCTATACATGGTATCCCAATACGATTACCGGCGCTTCGTATGAAGACGTATGGTGCTGGGGTTCCTATTGTAATGCTGAAGCTCCGGATGGCTGGCCGATGTACGTTACGGGTACGGGTAGGACTAACGGCGGTGACGATCCTCGCTGGGGAACAGACCAGGAGGCCGATGCTACCGACGCTACCAGGCGTAACCAGCAGTTCTGCTTTGAATCCCATGCGAACTTCGTTCACAAGCCGGGCCTGCGCTTTAGCTTCCGTGGTGACGACGACATCTGGGTGTTCATTGACAACAAGCTGGCCGTGGACCTCGGCGGTACGCACCTTGCGGCTCCGGGCTACGTGATTCTTGACGATTTCATTGGTAAGAGTGGCAAACTTGTGGAAGGCCAGACCTACGACATTGACGTGTTCTTCTGTGACCGCCGTACCACGATGAGTAACGTGCGTATCAAGACGAACATGTACATCCAGCAGAAGACCGGTATTACGGATAAGGTGACCAAGGCTGGAGCCAAGGAAACCCATAAGCTTTGCCTTGTCAAGACGGGCGACGGCGGATGTGCATCTCAGCTTTCCGGAAGTTCCAAGGCCGATACGCTTTGCGATATCGTTCCTACTTACGCCCTGACTCGCGCCAATGGCGATATGGTAATGGATAATGTTCCGGTGGGAACCATTTCTAAGGGCTGTATCGACCTGACTCAGCCTTCCATCCCGGTGATTACGAAGGACAAGTGCACGCTCGGTCCTGGCCGTTACCACCTCGTTGCAACTGTCGAAGGCAAGTCCAAGAAGATTACGTTCAAGGTGAACGGCGAACTTGATATTGCGACGAGAGATGCAATTGCCATCGACTCGAACGGTACGACTTTGCCGGGTAATTATGCATTCAAGCAGGCGGCCATGGGTGGCGAATTCGTGCCTCTCTACATATCTGCCATTGCTGATCCGTGCCAGGGCAATGTTGCTTGTGCCGAACCGCTCGAAATGGACGTTTCTAGTGCTCCGGGCCAGGCTTACACGCTTGAAGTTGATGCCGGCTTGACCGTTTATACAATGAACGCTCTCGGCCAGCTCGAAGTGCTGCCTTCCGGTTCTTCGAGAACCATCGGTGCTGGCGGTGTTGATACCATCTATGTGACTGCCGCACTCATCGGTATGATGACTTCCCCGACGGTATACCATGTTGGTGTTGCCGGCCGTGCAAAGGCTGCCATAAGCTTCTATGCCCCGACGATTTCCTTCATGAAGGATAGCGTTACCACGACGGAAGTTGCTACGGGCGACCCGGTCACGGATGAACGCTGGGTGGGCACCTATTACGAATTCTACCTTGCTGCCTTCAAGCCGAATGGCGATGGCACCATGAGCCTGTGTACTGAATGTAATTTCGCCCTGCTCGCGGGTTCGATGATGTCTCCGAAGCTGGAACTCCTGACCGACTCCATTTCCATCGTCAATGGTCGTGGAATGATCAGCATCCGCTCCCTGAAGGAATACCGTACGGACGATAATCCGTCTCTCAGAGACCCGGCGACTATCCATATCACGGGTGAAAACCCGAACTTGACCTCGGCGATGTACACTCCGGTGTTCTTCCGCGATCCTCCGGTGCCTTATCCGGTGCTCGTCGACATCTTCGATGTCAAGGGAGCAGTGCCGAAGTCCAAGCTTGGCATGCCGAAGGAATACGCTCCTGCTGACCAGGAATACCTGGACGGTATCGGCGACTCCCTGGCTATCTACTATAACCGTTCCATTGCGAAGGACTCCTTGCCGGACTCCGTGTTCGTCCACTGGGATAACGGAACCGACTCTGTGAAGATTGGTCATGAAGACATTGTCGCGGGTGCAACCTGTGGTGATATCAAGACCCTCACTAAGGATGGTCAGTCCTGGCAGGTTGATTACTGTAAGCCGCTGATCCAGATTGGTGGCAGGGCCAAGGACTACAAGTTCTCTGAAGGTGTCAAGACCGCCGGTACGTCGAGCAATACCGTTAGTTCTTGGGCTCACTTCGAAGACAAGGGCAAGTACATGTCCCAGGCCTTCGGTCACCCGATTATCGACCGTATCGCCCCCGTTATCAAGGGTGCCTTGGTTATGCCCGAAGCTGAAGGTAGCTCGTTCGACCAGCTGACCTTGGTGCTTTCGGAACCGGCTATCATTGATGACCAGTTCCTGATGGAAGGCTTCCAGTTCTACCTGAATTCCGCCACGGAACTTTCGGACAATGCCCGCTTCCGTGCCGTGAAGTCGCAGAACGGTCCGACTGTGAAGGATACTATCAAGCTCCGCTTCCAGAACGATAACGTTCAGAATCCGTCTCCGCACGTGGGTGACTATGTCCGCTTCCGCGCCGATAGCTGGATTTGGACCGACACGGCCAAGATTACCGAACCGGGTAGCGACACCCTGCGTGCCGACGATGCTACGATGCATTGGAACTCCCCGACGGATTACGTAGCTGGCGCCCGTATGCCGAGCCCGTGGGTTGCCTTGGAAGGTGCTGCCGAGGTGGCAGACCAGTCCATCAACTACGGTTACGCCGATCCGGCCAAGATGAAGGATCCCTCTATCGAACTCTTTACGGTGCCGCAGAACTTCAACCTCGACTCCATCAGGGCAAAGTACCCGAATACCTTGGGTAAGTACCTGAAGACCGACATGAAGTCCCTCAAGAACTCCAGCAACCAGTTCAAGGATGTCAAGCCTGACGATGTCTACTTCCAGTATGAAATGGATATCTTTACCAACCTTGGCGGCTTTGTGACCCATAAGGAACAGAAGGTCGAGTGCACCGATAAGGCCATCTTTGACCCGAATAACGAAGGTAAGACCTGCTTCGATGATAACCAGAACTTCTACATCGCCTGGAACATGACGACCGACAAGAATCGTCTGGTGGGTGCAGGAGCCTACATCGTCAAGTGGAAGTCTCACGTTTACTTGGGTGCCTTCAAGAAGAAGAACAAGCTGGATGGTACCGAAGTCTGGGGTGTGCGTCGTCCGCCCAAAAAGAAGAAGTAAGCGGTTTTGCTAAAGACTATCAGAAGGCGCCTTCGCGGGCGCCTTCTTTTTTTGTAAATTTGACTCATGCGAAAAATGCTATTAGCCTTTGCGATGATCGGCCTTGCGTGGGCCGGAGAGCCGACGGACCTGGAGAGCCGACGGACCTGGATTCCCTGTTCCGCGGCAACGAATACAAGCCCGTGTTGAATTCTTCCCTGCGTGACACGACCAATGTTTCCCAGGGGGCTGTAGGCAAGTCCGCAGCGAAGTCCAATAACAAGGCTGATGGCTACTACATGTTGCAGTTCGAGGCTGTTGCCGATTTCGATGCCGCCCAACGTCGTAGGGCACAGATTTCTGCCAGCACCGGTTACGCCATCCAGGTTGTTTTTGACGCCCCGTTCTACAAGCTGCGTGGCGGTGGATGGACAACCAAGAAGGCTGCCGACGACAAGGCTCGAGAACTCTCGGCCTACAATATCAACGCATTTGTCGTGGATTCCTATTCCAACAGACCCAGGGTCATCTTTATGGCGCGGTCGTCCATCGACGACGGCAGCAGGGCGCGTTCTTCGGGTGCGACAAACTGCATCTTGCGCTCGAATTCGGGGCGTGCGCTGCGGTTCCTGAGCGCGACGGGCACGCTTTTCGTGGAGTAGAAGAACTTGCCTGTCTTGATGAACTTTTGGCTCTGGAAGCCGAGCTTGATAGCGTCGTTCAGTGCCTTGAGGATCATCGGGCCCGCGCGGTCGACGTGATGCAGCTCGAGCAGGCGGTGCAGCAGGAGCTCCTCGTGAATCGGCGATTCATGGTCGACGTAGAACTTGAGCTGCGAGATGAGGGCCGCGGCCGGCAGTTCGGCGATGGGCTTGTCGTGCGGGGTGCCTTCGATTTTCGGATGCACGACCGCGTACTGGACGGTGCTCAC
>CADBLC010000157.1 GCA_902795385.1 Fibrobacter succinogenes
GCAACGTTTTCGAACACGTTCCTGTCGGGCAACAGCTTGAAGTCCTGGAAGATGATTCCCATCTTGCGGCGGAACCCCTGGATCTTGCTGTCGGGAGTATTCTTGCTGTCGTAAACGCAGTCACCGGTAAACTTCACCATCACCTGGCCACCGCGTTCCTCGTCAGGGCGCTCGTCCATATAGATGAGCTTAAGCATCGTCGACTTACCCGCGCCCGAGTGCCCCGTCAAAAAGACGAACTCACCCTTGTGAATACGAAGCGTAACGTTGGAAAGCGCTTTCCAGTTATCCTCGTATGACTTGGTGACGTGGGTAAAGTGAATCATCGGCAGAACCTAGACGATTAATCCTTCATGCGGACTTCCACGTGGACTTCCTGGCGCCACTTCTTCACGAGGGATTCCAGTTTCTCGTTTTCCAGATGGTTCGCGGCAAGGTTTTCAATCTTGCCGTAATCTTCTTCCATCGTGAGCTCGCGAATCTGGCGGGCGTCATCGAGACGGAACAAATGGTAAGCGCCATCAATCAAGACCGGTTCCGAGACCTCGCCCACGTTCAGGTTTGCAACAGGGTCTACATAAGCCGGTTCCATCTCGTTCTTCTGGTACCAGCCGAGCAAGCCACCACGGAAATTGCTGGACTTGTCCTCGCTGAACTTCTTTGCCGCAGCGACAAAGTCTTCCTTGGTCTTGACGGCAGCCTTGATGGAATCAGCACGGGCAATCACGGCTGCGCTGTCCTTGGCAGTAGGAATCGTACGCAACAGAATCTGCGCAGAACGCACGCCGTCTTCCTTGCGGCCGAGCACTCGGGCGATATGCCAGCCCTGGTTTGTCTTGACGGGGCTCGTCGAATACTGACCGTTCTTGAGCTGGTCCAAAGCGCGTTCGAATGCGGGGTCCAAAAGGCCGCGCTTGAAATAGCCGAGGTCACCGCCCTTCGCGGCGGAGCTGTCCTGAGAATGGTTCTTGGCCAAAAGTTCGAAACTCATCCCGAGGTTCAAGCTGTCAATAAGGCCTTCGGCAACGTTCTTTACCGAATCCACGATCATGGAATCCGGAACAATGGGAATTTGGATGTGGCTCAAGAGAACGCAGTTGTACTGGCGCGGCAAGGAATCCTTGTACGCCTTGTAAAAAGCCTCCACTTCCTTCTTGGTCGGGCTGATGGAGCCCACATGCATCTGACGCACGCGAGAAATTTCCATGTGGCTGCGGACCTGCTTAGAGAGCTGGTCGCGGTACTGGGCCATGCTGATACCGAGCTGGGTGCGGACAGCCTTCTCTAGCGTTGCGAGGTCGATGTTCTGGCTTGCCGCAAGCTGCGTGAGGTGAGCGGTCACGCGCTGGTCCACTTCGGAATTGCTGATGACGATGGAGTCACGGTCGATGCGCGAAAGCAGGACCTTCTCCTCAATCAGGCGTTCCAGGACATAATCCTTCTGCTGGTCTTCCGACATGGCGGAGCCTTCGGGCGTCTCCTGGAACTGGTAGAGGCTGTTCATGAACTCGGACCGCATAATGGGCTTCCCGTCCACCACGGCAGCCACACCGTCCATCAACACGGGAGCGGCCAGCGCCGTTGCAGCCAAAGAAACTATAGCCAGAGCAAACCATTCAAAACGCTTCATTACTTTTCCTTTTCACTAAAAACATCGGTCTTCGAGAAAATGGGACGTTCCATTTTCCATTCCTTCTTGAGACGGTCCATGACCTCGGCGCGGTGCACAAGCCAAGCCTGGGTTCCCACTTCCTCTGCCACTTCCTCGTAAGGCAGCACGTCGGCCGAATCGAGCTTCGAAGTCACGACAGCGATTTTCAGGGCACCACCGCAGTACTTCATCTTGGTGAGCATGCCGACCTCGACGCTATCGAAGCTTGTAATCATGCACGAATCGGGAGTTTCCGTCACGGATTCAAACGTTTCAATCTTCTTGATCAGGTAATGCGGGCCAGGAAGAGAATCGTACTTGAGGTTCTTATGGCCCCTGTAATACTGGTCGCCCGACTGCCAGTCCCTAAAAAAGATCAAGGCTCCGGAAATGGAGGTCTTGCCCCTCAGGAACAGCTCCGGGTGAGCATGGTAAAAGTCGATTTTCTCGGCATCACCCACGACCATCGTGTCGGCAAAGCTCTGCAAAAAGTGGTCCACCACAATCTTCCGCACAGTCTGCTCGATCTGCCTCACAAGGACGGGGTCCTTGTCAGTACCGTTTTCGACGGCTTCCTGGTAGAGAGTCTCTTCTTCAATCCAATTTTCAAGAAATTTGAGACGTTGCTGGTCATCCCAGGAATCCCACTCGGGAACCTGCTTCTGAATTTCCGAAAGATGCAACTTCGAAGACCCCACCGAGACAACGACGGGATCTTCCTTGGTAAACGGAACATCACAGGCCGCAAGGAAAACGACCAAAACAGCGCACAATAGGCGTTTCACATAAATCATTGGCCATAATTTAGCAAATTCGCAGGAGCGCAGGCCACATCACCCGCGGGGGTGCGGGCCGCAATCGGCTATTTCAAGCGCCCGAATCGGCCCTTGAGTTTCGCGAGGGAATCTTCCTCGATGATTTCTTCGGTATCGTCACCCTTGCGCTTGAACTTGAGAATTTCAAAGTCCTCGAGCATGGCCGAGGCCTGCAGGTAGAGTTCCGGATACTCCGAATCGTCCTGTTGCATGCGCTCCATTTTCGAGAGAATGTCTCGGGCGCTTTTGAGCTCATGGTCCTTCATGAAGCGGGCCTTGAGGAACGGGCGGAACTTTTCGCGAAGATCCTTGACGGAGAGGTCTATTTTTTCTCCGATTGGGGATGAATCGCGGGCATCAAGTGCTTTTGAATCGCGGGCATCAAGTGCGCCGCCGAGCACGGAAAGCCTTTCGAACAAAGTATTTTCCTTGTGATCGGGCAAGTAGAGCGCCGCCACTTTCGAGATAGACTTGTTCTTTGCCATGAGTGCGGCGACAGCGTCGCGGGCATGGTCGCCACCCTGGCGCATCGCCACGGAGAATTCGCGGAGAACATCCCAGAATTTCACGAAAGCGTCGGCTCCGAGAAGCGCCGATTCGTAGGTGGCACGCACAAGCGCGAGGCGCATTTCTTCATCTTCGCTGCGGGTTGTAGCGGCCAGGTTCTTGAAATCGCGGATTTTTTTGCCGCGGGAATACTCGAGGCCCGAAAAACGCACACAGCGGTTCGCGTCAAGATTGTCGGCAGTGAGCGACTTCAAGACCCACGACTTGAGCGCCGTCTTGAAACCGTCGGAATACAGGCCGCCCGTCTCGAGCATATTCAAGCGATCAACGATAAGCGAGGAGTCCCCCTCTGTCATCCCCGACCCGGTCGGGGATCTTCCTTCTACGCGCTTGCGGAAAGTTTGCCAGAACGCAGATTCTGCCGGAGTCATGAGCGCCGATTCACCCAAACGCCAGCCAAAGCGCATGTCGCCAAGCGCAAAATCAATGCCGAACGTCACCAGGACAGGACGCACCGCAGCAAAAAGCCGGAAACTGCCCCATTCCGGGTTAATTTCGGTGGGAAATTTCTCCGGGAACCCCTGCTTGAAAATTTTCGCGTGAATCCGCAAGTGATTTTCCTTTTCGGGCGTAACCGTCGGAATGTCGCAATCAAGTTGCTTCATCTCAGCAAAGACTTCGTAGAGGCTGAAGAGCGGAGCCTTGTGCGGTTTTTCCTTGAGCTTGTCGCAGAAGGCGTCGTCTATAAACGTACGCTTGCCGGGCATCTCACGGATGACGGATTCTTCCATCCATTCGCGCCACTGGTGAATCGAGAGCGCAAGCGTCGCGGGTGTCACCTGCGGAAGCATGTCGTAAGGCAGATCAAGCGTGATGCCGTCACAATCGCGCATCGCATCGAAGACCATCTCGCCCATCACCATGCGGCTGGAACCGTCGAGTCCTTCGATGCGGAACTGCTCAAGTGTGCCTCCGAGAGAGGGTTGGAGGTCGGCGCGGCTCTTACCATCCGTCATGGCGGACCCAGATCCGCCATCTAGATTCCGGGCCAAGCCCGGAATGACAATACGGTTATACCCTCTCTCGTCTCTCGTCTGTAGCGAGCTTGCGAGCGTTCTCTCGTCTAATTGGTCCAGCCAGAACTTCGCTGTAGTAATCCACCAAGGCGTCTTCGCTCGGGGCAAGCCCGAATTGGCGTTTGCGGGCCTCCAGCGCATGCAAGTCCTCAACGACGCGCTCGTTGTGCGTCATGAAGGCGAACGGGCGCGCCATCTGGCCAAGCACAACGGCCTCCCGCCAGAAAATCTCGGCACATTCGTCGGGGTTCACGCGGGCGTAATCCACGCGGTGACCGCGGCTAATCACAAGCCCGCGGAAGCTCACCTCCTCCACCGCTTCCACAAAACCGCGTTCCTGGTTCCATGTGGGCGCATACCAGCGGCGCGTGCAGAAAGGTTCCGCCACCTGCATAATCCATTCGGGCTTGATTTCAGCGGCCTTGTTCAGGAATATGCGGCTCGTCTCGCGCACTTCGGCGCTAAAGAGCCATTCCACGCTCTTGCCGTAAAGGTCGCTACCCGGGAACACGTGTGTTTCGCGGCCGCTCACCAGGCGGTAGCAGCCGTTTTCCATGTCACGCAGGGCAATGCCACCCAGGAATCCAGAAAGCAAAGCAATATGCAGGTTGTCGCGGTGGAAACTGTCGAGCGGGCACACGCGATTCTCGAATTTCACGTCGAGGATGCGCCCGAACTGTTCGTACAGATCAATCCACTCGCGGCACCGCAAAAAGTGCAGGCTGTTCTTGTCGCAGAACTTGCGCAACTTGTTCCAAGTTTTGCCATCCCATTCAGCGCAGAAGGCGTTCCACATGCAAATGAACGTAAGGAAATCGCTCTTGTGGCCCGCGAACTTGCGGTGCAGCTGACGAACGCGGGTGCGTTCCGGTTCCTCGCTCGGCACCACACGCGGGTCCTGGATGGAGAGCGCCGAGCAGACAATCAGCGCGGGCTGCAATACGCCGGCATCGCGCGCCCGCAGGAGCACCGCCGAGAGCGCCACGTCCATCGGGAGGCGCGTCATTTCGCGACCGAGCTTGGTTACATGCCCGCTGGCATTGTCGGCAGTCAATGCGCCGAGTTCAAAAAGCGTCTTGTACGCGCCGCGGAATGCCGAATGCGGCGGCGACTGCAAAAACGGGAAGTTCTCAAGTTCCAGCCCGAGGCTGCGCAGTTGCAAGACCACGTTCGCGAGATTGCTCCGCCGGATTTCCGGTTCCGTAAACTCGTCGCGCTTCTCGAAATCCTCGGGAGAATAGAGGCGGATGCACACGCCGGGCTTCACGCGCCCCGCACGCCCTGTACGTTGCCGCGCAGACGCTTTCGAGATGTCCTCGACAGGCAATCCCTGGATACGCGACTGCGCGTTGTACCGCGAAATGCGGGCCGTACCCGTATCCACCACGTAGGCGATTCCCGGAATCGTGAGCGATGTTTCCGCGATGTTCGTCGCGAGCACCACGCGGGTCTTTTCCGTATGCCTAAAAATGCGACGCTGTTCATCGGGACTCATGCGCCCGTAAAGCGGCAGGATGTCGAAGGTCGCGGAGTCCAATTCATGTGCGAGTTCGCCCGCCAAATCCTGGATGTCGCGTTCCGTAGGCAAAAAACAAAGCAGGTGGTCGCGGTGGCGCGTTTCCAAATCGAGAATCGCATCGCGGGCCTCGTCCAAAAGGCCGGAATCGCCCTTGCCGCTAATGTCGCGAACAACACTACTCTCTCGTCTCTCGTCTCTCGTCTCTCGTCTAAAAAAGTATTCCACATCCACCGGGAACGTGCGGCCCTCGGCCTCCATCACGCAGCTGTTATCGTAGAATTCCTCAAACAGCTTCGCATCAAGTGTCGCGGAGGCCACAATCAGCTTAAATTCCGGGCGGGCCTGCAGAACCGTCTTGAAAATGCCGAGTAAGATGTCGATGTTCAGCGAGCGTTCATGCGCCTCGTCAATCACGATGGCCGAATACTGCCTAAAGAGCCTGTCGCGGCGGAATTCCTGCAACAGGATGCCGTCCGTCATCACCTTGATGGGAGCATCGCTCTGGCCCTGTTCCCAGAAGCGGATTTTCGTGGAGACGAGCGTTTCGTCCTTGAGTTCTTCGCGCAGGCGGTCCGCAATGGAAATCGCCGCAAGCCGGCGGGGTTCCGTCACACCGATTTTGAAACCACTCATGTCATCCCCGCGGAGGCGGGGATCTCTTTCTCGAACACCATCCACGAGATTCTCGCCTTCGCGAGAATGACGAACTGCAGCATACCATTCCAGCAAGAACTTCGGCAACTGCGTCGACTTGCCGGAACCGGTATCTGCCTTGACAATCACTACCTGGTGTTTTTCGAGCAAATCGAAAAACTCTTCCCGATGTTCAACAACAGGAAGGTCCGGGTAGGTAATTTTCAAGTTCTCGTAAGACATTTGGCAATGGATAATTGATAATGGATAATGGATGATGTAAAATTATCAATCATCAATTATCAATCATCAATCACTCTTTAATGTGTCCGCACTTGTCGCAGGTAAGCTTATAGCTGTTGTCGGGATCGACGACCATCACGCCGTCGCATTCCGGCACTTCACACGGGAGTTCTCCCGGCATCACTTCGCGGTAGGTCTGCTTTTCTTCCATCGCTAGCCCCCGATTTCCTTGAGGTAACGAGCGAGGGCATCTTGCCACGTGGGAAGCGGCTTGAAACCGGCTTCCACGAGCTTGCTCTTGTCCAAGCGGCTATTGAACGGACGCGCAGCCTTGCTGAGGCCGTATTCAGCGGTCGTCACGGGCACCACCTTGGTGCTGTAACCCGCCTGCTTGAAGATTTCGCAAGTAAAGTCGTACCAGCTGATGAACCCGCCTTCGTTCGTGGCGTGGTAATAGCCGTACTTTTCAGTTTCGTTCATGTCAATCAGCAGGCGCGAAAGGTCAAGCGTGTATGTGGGCGTGCCAATCTGGTCGTTCACCACGCGCACGGTATCGTGAGTCTTGCCCACATTGAGCATCGTCTTGATAAAGTTCTTGCCGTTGAGGCCGAACACCCAGGCGATACGCACAATAAAGTACTTCTCGAGAGTTCCGCTCACGGCGAGTTCGCCCTCGAGCTTGGTCTGTCCGTAAACGTTCAGAGGCTTGTAATCCTTGCAGTCGGGCTTCCAGGGCTCCGTTCCCTGGCCATCGAACACGTAGTCCGTGCTGATGTAGGTCATCTTGCAGCCGAGCTTCTTGCAGGCATTCGCGATGTTCTGCGTACCGCCGGCATTCACCGCACGGACCTTCGCCACGTTCGCATCGTCTTCGGCCATGTCCACGGCCGTCCATGCCGCACAGTGAATCACCGCATCCGGATTCACTTCCGAAATCACCTTCTCGACAGCCGCAGCATCCGTAATGTCGAGCTGCACGTAGGCCATCGTCGTCACGGCGGAACCGTCGGCAACACCGCTGTAGGCGGGAGCCATGTCCGAGCCCACGCCCGTATGCCCGCGCTTGGCGAGTTCATTCATCACGTCGTGGCCCAACTGGCCACCAACACCCGTCACAAAGAATTTCATAGAAAAACCTCTCGGGAGAATATAGAAAAACTCTCTAGCCCAGCACGAACTTCTCAATCACCTCGGTAATTCCCGAATGGTTGTTGTCGCTAACCGTCACGTAGTCGGCAATGTCCTTCGCCACCTGCGAAGCGTTCGCCATCGCGACACCGACGCCAGCCGCCTCGATCATCGGGCAATCGTTCTCTTCGTCACCCACCGCAATCGTATCGGCAACCGGCACCTTGTAAAAATCCGCCATGAACTTCACCGCATCGCCCTTGTTGCTCTGCATGTGCGAAAACTCGAGCATTTCGGGCTTGCTGAAAACATCAAAGAGCTTGCCCTCGGTAGTCTTGCGCATCTCGGTGCGGAAATCTACGAGGTCCGAATGTTCGAAGGGCGTAATGATGTTCACCTTGATGGGCGGCTTCACCACGACATTGACGAACTCGCCGTAGTACTCGCGGATGTCCTTCACCACCACGTAATCCATCTTCATCAGGCGACAATAGGTCTTGAGTTGTTCCGTCTCGTATTCCGAGACAACGAGGTCGCCCGAGTAGGTGTGCGCGTGCATCCCGCGGGCATGCGCGGCATCCATGATGGCCTTGACCTCGTTGACGGGAATGTAGCGCGTGAGAATAGGCTTCTTTTCGCCGCAATCGTAGATGAGCCCGCCGTTGAAACTCACGAGGAAGAATCCCGGCTCCAGGAACCCGTACTGCTCCGCCAGTTGCTTGACGCTCGTGAGCGGCCTGCCTGTAGTCATCACGAACTTGTGGCCCGCATCGATCATCATGCGGATAGAGCGCATGTCTGTTTCCGAAATGCGCTTGTCGTCGGTCAGGAGCGTGCCGTCAAGGTCTGTGAACAGGATTTTCATCGGGAACAAATATAGAATTTGTTCTTCTGTGTATTCTAATCAATCAAATCGTTCTGGAACCTTGACAGGTGTTCGAACGGCAAGATTTGCCGACCTCTGAACAGCCCGCAGCCATCGTTGATAAGGTGGTTGTTGATGGCCTTGAACATGTTCACGTCTATTTTCGCGAGTTCGAGTTCCTGCAATTTCACCAAGCGTTCATAAGCCTCGTCAAAGTAGACGCATTCGCCGCTCGGAATCTGGTCGTGTTTGGAGCGCCGTTCTTCCTGCGACTTTTCATAGCCAAAGTGGTTCGCCTCGCCTGCAAGGTTATCGTAGAACGTGATATGCAATGACTGGTAACCCGAGCTCCTGGGAGTCGCCACCGAATCATGGTAATACGGTCTCACGGAATCACTAAGCAAATCCGAATGCCCGCTATTGTCCAAGTGCTTGGAAACTTCTGCCGTAAAGCCACGTTCTTCGAGGAATTCGGGCAACGCATTCGCAATTTCGTACAGGTATTTACGTTCCACTTCGTTCCGGTCATCGCCCTTCTTGATATGGCAAACCGGCATCGAGATGACGATACGGTAGGCAATCAGGTCACGGAAATTCAGCTTGCTCTTGATTTCGGCTTCAGATGGGAATGCGCCGTTCTTCTTGTAGTAGTTGTAGATGTATTCAAGGATATAGCCGTTGAACTTTTCTTCGGCACGAATCAGAGACTTGATGCGTCCCTTGAACGTGAACGCAAGGAAGGGATACTCCCTTGTCATGAACTTATAGAACTCCTTTATACGCTGGGATTGCGAGGTCAAGAAGTCGTTGTGTTCGAGTAATTCGATAATCTGTATCAGGAAATTCGAATGCGCCAGGTCAATGCTGTTGCGCGATTCCTTCGCACTGTTCCTGAGATCATTCGAATACTGGTGCAAGATTTTCAGCACTGTATTTCCAGAAAACAAATAGTCGTTCAAACAAATCATCTCATACCTCCGCATAGGGGTTTACAAGACGAAATATAACAACGATTACCGCCTGTTACACCGGATAAAACGTCTTAAAATTTTTTCTTGCAAACCGCTTTACACGGGATGAAAAACACAAAGGCTTCTTTTACATTTTCTTCATAAAAAAAGACCTTTAAAATAAAAAATGTCACTTTACGACACAAGATTTAATCTATATTAGGTTTGAGAAAAAAATGAACGACTCACTTTAAGAGACCAAAAAGAGTTTTTTCTATATGAAATTTTTGTTAATTCTTGCACTTTTCGCGATAATTATCTTCGCATCGTTGTGTATGTATGTCTTTTTGGACACGTTCATGATGGCTGTTGTCTTTATGCCTTTTGGATTGTCTTTATTGAGCGAAGCATTGGCAGTTTTGGTTTATATTGCGACATTTTACAACAAAGGCATAAGCAAACAAATGCAACATAAATCTTCATTAAATATTATAAGGCACGTAGTTTATGCTTGCTTTTATTGGGGATTTTATGCATTAGGACATCATTTTGGTTCTCAAATTGAAATCGATGGAATAAACATTATGCACGAATCAGGATACGAACCTATTATAGTCGCAATTTTTGTCTACATTCTATCAGCTTTTTTCGTGACAACAATGTCAACCGATAAAAAAATATGAACTAACGTTTTATCATCTTCAAAGATTCTTCATCCAGCAATCATCCCGATGCACTGGAGTTTATTGAATTGATATTTCAAAGAAATTCTTAAGACTGTGAAGAATGCGTATGAAATTTTGACAAATTTGACGGACCAAAGAATCCAATTACTATCTTATAAGCATAGCCTCAAAAGTATAGGACTATTCTATGCGTTTCTATGTGCCCACGGACATCTACGTTGAAAAGGACTGCGTGAAGAACCACGCGCAAAACTTGCTTGCGATGGGGAAGCGCACATTCATCATGACGGGCAGAACTTCCGCCAAAAAGAACGGTTCTTTGAACGATGTCACCGCCGTTCTGGACGCGGGTCACGTGCCGTACCAGGTTTTTGACCAGGTCGAAGAAAATCCGTCCACCGACACCGTGGGGATCGCCGCACAGCAGGCCCGCAATTTCGGCGCCGATTACATCATCGGCATCGGGGGTGGTTCCGCCATCGACGCGGCGAAGGCAGCAGCACTACTGCTTGCAAACCCGAGTGTTGTCGCAGACAACTTGCACAAGGCTCCCGAAAAGCCGCTCGATCACATGCCCGTCGTCGCCGTACCGACTACCTGTGGAACAGGTTCCGAGGCAACGCCGGTTTCCATCATCACGAACCACAAGATTCACCTGAAGAAGAGCATTCCGCACCGCATTTTCCCGGCGCTCGCGCTTGTGGACGGCAAATACCTCGCCTCGGCCAAGAAGACGCTGATTATCAATACCGCGGTCGACGCCCTCGCCCACATGGTC
>CADBLC010000158.1 GCA_902795385.1 Fibrobacter succinogenes
AGGATAAGCGGCCAGGAGAGGCTTATCAGGGAGCGGTCTTTGACGTCTTTTTGGGGTCCGCGCATGGCACAATTTTAGAAATGGGAAGGGGGCTCAGAAAGAGCCCCGAACATAAATAATGGTTCCGCCTGTATACAGGAAGCCTAAACGTCATCCTCGCTCACTGGAATGTCATCCTCGCGTAGGCGAGGATCTTTACTGGAGTTTCTTCCCCAGCGCTATCCTTGCTTCGCGGCGGACAAGCGCCTGCTCGTAGCGGCGTTTTTCTTCGGCGGTTTCGGGCTCCACGGGGGCGACCGCGGTGGGGCGGCCGTCTTCGCCGATGGCGACGAACGTGAAGTAGCCGTGCGCGATGGGCAGTTCCTGCTTGTTCACCGGGTCGGTTTCGGTGATTTTCAGGCCGATTTCCATCGAGGTGTTGAAGGCTCGGTTCAGGCTCGCGTGGATGTTGAGGATAGTCCCGAGCGTTGCCGGGCGGAAGAACCGCACCCCGTCGATGGAGATGGTGTTCACCTTGCGGCCCGCATGGTTGAACGCGACTACGCAGGCGGCCACGTCCATGAGGCCCATCAGGTACCCGCCGAAGGCGTTGTGGAGCGCGTTCGTGTTGTCCGGATGCACGATGGCGTGCGTCTCCGTCTGCGAATCCCTCACCTTGCGGGGGGTCATGTCGTTCGCGATTTCGGGAATCAGGTCGGTGTTCTTCATAGGGCGGCCCTCAGTTTGTCTATGATAAAATCTACATCGGTAAAGGCGCAGACGGGGAGGCTTACAACTAGTTCTGCAGCTCGCTCCGCACGCCTATTTTCGTTCTCTGATATCGTCTTGGCTATACCGCGTGTACCATATAAAGGCGCTGGCACATAGTCCGATAGGAATTTTATAAAGCAGGGCTGTTCGTGCAGCGCTTGCGGGTAGTGGATGCAGTGCGGGATTCCCGCGGCGTCCAGTTTCGCGATGAAAGCGTCGCGGTTCTCGGCCAAGACCGTATATTGCGCGTAGGTGCTCGTGTTTCCGCTGGCGATTTTCTGCGGCACGATTCTTGCACCGGCAGAAGAAAAAAATTCATCGTACTTGCGGGCGTTTTCGCGGCGCACCTTCAGTTCTTCTTCGAAGTGGCGGAGCTTGACCCGCAAGATGGCGGCCTGCAGGGCGTCGAGCCTGCTGTTCAAGCCCACGGTCTCGTGCAGGTAGCGTTCCCTGCTCCCGTGGTTCGCGAGCATTCTCACCTTCTCGGCGAGCTCTACATCCGAAGTGAATATTGCGCCACCGTCGCCGTAGCAACCCAGCGGCTTGGAGGGGTAGAAACTCGTGATGGAAATGTCCCCGAGGGTGCAGGCGCGGCGGGCACCGGAAGTTGCCCCGAAGGCCTGCGCGGCATCTTCTACAATCCAAAGTTCGTGTTCGTCTGCAATCCGGCGCAGTTCCATGAACGGCGCGCACTGCCCGAACAGGTCCACGCCGATAATGCCGCGCGTCTTGGGGCTAATCCGCGCCTTCACGCTTTCCGGGTCAATCTGGAGCGTTTCGGGGTCGATGTCCGCGAAACGCGGTATGCCGCCCAAAAAATCGACGCATTCCGCGGGGGCGATGAACGTGAAATCCGGTACGATGACCTCGTCCCCCGGTTTGAGCCCGAGGGCCATGAGGGCGATGGTGAGGGCGTCGGTGCCACTCGCGCATGTGATGGCGTGAGTTTCGGGTTCCGCGCGGTCGCATCCGGCGTCAGAATTGCAAAAATCTGCAAGTTCCCCTTCCAGGGCCTTGACCTGTGGTCCGCCTATATAGCATCCGCTGTCCAGAACGGCCCTTTCTGCGGCCTCGAGTTCTTCTCGGTAGGCCTCTCTTTGCCCTGTCAGGTTCACGAATTGCATCATAATGCCCAAAATTAGCATTTTTTGAGGTCTGGGAGGGCTTGACAAAACGCAAAGCTTTACTATCTTTGTGCCTACAATTTTTTGAAAGTTTTACCCGGAGATAAAAGGTGCCGCAACATAAATCTTGCAAAAAGCGTTTGCGTCAGGCCGAAAAGGCCAATACCATGAACCGTGCAGCCCGTGCAGCGATCCGCGCTAGCCTCAAGGTTATCCGTACCGCTACCACGAAGGACGCCGCCCTCGCCGAAATGCCGAAGCTCTTCAGCATGCTCGACAAGGCCGCCTGCTCCAAGCGCGCCGGCTTCAACGCCAACCGCGCTGCCAACTACAAGGCCAAGGTCGCTAAGGTCGTCAACGGTTTCGCTTAATCGCGAACCTGGGCTCTAGGCCCGACCGCTTCGATTTGGGACGCCGATGCACGGATGTGCACCGGTGTTTTGTATTTCCTTCGGAAATCCCCGAAGAGTCTAAAATGCCCGTTTTGGGCTATCCCGCTTCAGCGTCCAAAATTATTTTTGCTAGATTAAGGCTAAGAGTATCAAGGATATAAAATGTCTTCGATAAATTTTGCTACACGAGAAATCAGCTGTAAAGTGGTTTATTATGGACCTGGTCTTAGCGGAAAGACCACGAATTTGCAGGTTATACACCAGAAAATGCCCCAGGACAAGCGCACGGACATGGTTTCGCTTGCGACCGAAGGCGACCGTACGCTGTTTTTTGACTTCTTGCCGTTGAACTTGGGTGATATCAAGGGTTTCAAGACCCGTTTTCAGCTTTATACGGTTCCCGGACAGGTTTACTACAACAGCACCCGTAAGCTAGTGCTTCGCGGTGTGGACGGTATTGTTTTTGTTGCCGACTCCCAGCGTTCCCGCCAGGCGGAGAACATCGAGAGCCTGCAGAACCTTCGCCAGAACCTGCAGGACTACGGCATGGATCTGGACGACATGCCCTTCGTGCTCCAGTACAACAAGCGCGACATGGACAGCGTATTTACCCTGGACGAGATGAACGCCGAACTCAATCCGCGTAACGTCCCGTTCTTCCCGGCGACCGCCCATAACGGCAAGGGCGTGGTTACGACGCTCAAGACAATCGCCATGCTCGTCATCGAGAAGTTTAACGTGAAGCAGGGATTCCTCCGCAAGGCTGCCGAAAGCGTGAACAACACGGGTGTCCACGACGTGAGCCTCACCAAGGAAGGCGTCTCCGTTACCCAGTCTGCGCCCAAGCCTGCTGCCGCAGCCGCAGCTCCTGCCAGCGCACCCGCTGCCGCATCCCCGTTCAAGATGCCGTCCTTTGCGGCCAAGCCTCCTGTCGGTGGAGCGCCGTCTAGCAGTAGTGGTTCGGGATTATTCCAGAAGGGAGTTACGTCCTCGCCCTTTGGTCGCCCCCGTGCGGCGGCTCCGGTATCGCGTATGCCGACGTTCGGACGCGTTGTGGATAAACCGCAGGAGGCCGCGGACGACGAAATCGAATTGCGTCCGTACGTGCCCAAGAAGAAATAGGCTTTCTTGAATTTTTACCTGTAAGGAATAGGTGCTGATGAGCGATTTTACCATTTATTCTGATGATGTAGGCAAGGTCCGCCGCTTGATGCTTGCATACCAGGCGAGCGTGAAGGCTGAATATATTGTGCTGTGCCATCGTGATGGATCCATCATTGCGGAAGTGGGCTCTCTCGGAATCGATGCCACGCCGCTCGCGGTCCTCAGCACGGCTTCCTTTGACTCTGCCAAGCAGGTCGGCCTGATGCTGGGTGGCGAGACTTTCCAGTCGGTTTCTTATTCTGGCGAGAATCGTTCAATCTACATCTCTCCCGTGGACGAGGCACTCCTGCTGGTGCAGGTGTTCCCCGGTTCCAGGCTCCCGAACCGCATTGACGACTTTAACCGCCTGTTGGTCGAAAAACTGGTGGATGCGGTTCCCGCCTTCACCCAGAATACGAGCAAGCTTATCTAGTAGGGGCACCCGTGGCTGGCATTCCGCCACTTCGCAATTTAAGAAAGACGACAGTCCTTGTTCTGTTCGTCTTTCTCGCATTTTTCGTGCACCGCTTCATAGACATCTGGATTGAAGACCACGATGTAGACGATATCGCCGAGACGGAACTTTCGCCCGCCCAGAGCGTGGTTTGCCGCAACGTGGTGCGCGGGACGCCCTTTGGCGTGGATAGCGTTTTTGACGAGACGACTCGCCTGTATTTTTATTCCACCATCACGAACATGATGCATGTGCCCAAGGATTCCCTCAAGCACATTTGGTTCTGGGGGACCGATACCATACAAATTCTCCCGTGCGAAATCAAGAATGCCGACAGCCGCAAGGCTATCGACAGCAGGACGGAATCGTCGCAGTCCGAATTCAGCGTATGCCATACGGAAATTTCGCCCAAGTTGCTTAAGCCGGGCGAATGGAGCGTAGACCTGGTTGCGGGCCGCAAGTTGCTTTCTAGTAGACAGTTCAAGATTGACTCGACCGGCAGGTGAGGTTTATGCGCAGGGCGGACTGGCTCAGGGCATCTCTTGTCGCGCTTGCTTTCGGCAAGTCTTTTGCTATGAACCTGGATTCCCTGCCCGTTTGGAATCCCGATTACCTTGTTCAAAATAAGAGCGTCGCCGAGGCGGCCGCCCGTACCGAGAGCCAGTCGTCCAAACTGGAAACGCACGGCTACAAGACCATGCAGGT
>CADBLC010000159.1 GCA_902795385.1 Fibrobacter succinogenes
CACGATGCCCTTGCCATCGATGATGTTCTTGCACGAGCCGTCCTGGGCTTCTTCGCATTCATCGCTTTCAAGGCCGTCGCCCTTCTTGGCCGTAAGGTTAAGCGTGCCGCCCGAAATCTGGAGGCTGCCCTTGCCCTTGACGGCGTTTTCTTCGGCTTCGACAGTAATAATGCCGTTCTTGATTTTGAGGTCGTTGCTGCACTGGATGCCGTTCTTGAACTTGCCCTTCACGGTAAGCGAGCCCGCGCCCTTGATGTTGAGGTCGTCCCTGGCGTAGATGGCGGCCTTGGAGGTGTCTTGTGCGCCGTTGACCTTGGTGAACAGGTGGTTTCCGTTGCCGTCTTCCACCACGTTGGTGGTGCCCTTCACCAGGTGGAGCACCGTCTTGTCGGCGTTAGCCACCAGAATGGGGGAGTTGGAACTCTTGATGGTCGCGTTGTACAGGTAGATGCCGGTGTTTCCCTCGTTCTCGGCACCCGGGGTGTTCACCACCACCTGGAAGTCGGAGGATTCGCCGGTCACGTAGTAGGCGCCCGGGCAGGTGATGGTCGCCTTCTTGTCGGCAACTTCGACGCAGCCGTTGTTGTTCTCGACCGTGGCCGAGGTGCCCGAGAGCTTCAGGAGGATCTGGGTGCCGTCGAGCGTCCTGGAGTCCTCGTTGTCGTTCTCGTCGTCGCCGCTGCCGCCCTGAATTACGGAGCTGGAATACTGGTGCCACGGGGTGCTGAAGCTGGAACGGGGGAAGATGGAACTGCTAGATTCCGGGTCGTTGCCCGGAATGACGCCCGAACTGGTGCCCGGAATGACGCCGGAGCTAGTGCCCGGAATGACGCCGGAACTGCTAGATTCCGGGTCGTAGCCCGGAATGACGGCAGAACTGGTGCCCGGAATGACGGCAGAACTGTTGCCCGGAATGACGCCAGAGCTGGAGGCGGGGAATTCGCCCCCGAGTTCGTCGACGGCGTTGGCGACCGTATCTTCGGAACAGGCTACAAAGCACAGGGCGGCGGACGCTGCGATGACAGGCAGTTTCTTAAACTTCATGTAACACTCCATTTTTTAGGCAATATATATAATAATCGCCCCGACCGCACCCGTTTGGAGCACTTTTTGTGTTGAATTTAAAAACAACACTTGGTAAATTTAGCGAAATTTCAAGGAAATCGCCCTTTAAGGCAACTTTTTTTTACACAACCCGGAGTGTGCTTCGAGTAGGGCGGAAAAGGGCTACTTCGCCACTCTAGACTGGAGCTGCCGAATGTGATCTTCGGACAACTTGGTTTCCTTGGCAATGGTCTCTACAGGGGTTCCCTTGGAAAGCAGGTCTAATGCGACTAGTGTGGCTTTTACACCCTGTCGGAATCCTTGCTCGACCCCAATCCAAAACCCATTCTGAAACCCATCCAGATATGCTTGCAGAAAACGCTGCTGGTAATCCTGCTGTTTTTCGGCATATGTTTCATCAGCAATGCGTGTGATTGTTTCGTCTTGTTTTTGTGTCATGGTATAGTACTCCTTATATGAAAAAAACACTTGATTAATCAAGTGCTTGGAGCCTATTCGGTGACGCTCGGTTAAGAAATAGAAAAGATGGCGGAAATGTAAAGGGCTGGAAAGTAAAAGCTATGTAAAAACCGCCTTTCCCACCCGAACACGCGGGGGTGGAGCGGACCTGCCCGGTTTCTTACGGAATAATTACCTATATTTACGCACATGACAACGCGTTTCGATAGTAAAGTTTGGCTCTCGAGCCCCACCATGCACGGCGAAGAAATCAAGTACGTGACCGAAGCGTACGAAACCAACTGGATGAGCACCGTGGGTGCGAACATCAACGAGGTGGAACGCCTCGCTGCCGAAAAGATCGGCTGCAAGTACGCCGTAGCCCTTTCTGCCGGAACCGCGGCACTCCACCTCTGCACGAAGCTCGCGGGCGAGGCCCTGTACGGCATGCCCAAGGTGGGCGAGGGTAGCCTGCGCGGACACAAGGTGTTCTGCAGCGACATGACTTTCGATGCCACCGTGAACCCCATCGCCTACGAGAACGGCGAGGCCGTGTTCATCGACACCGAGTACGACACCTGGAACATGGACCCGGTGGCGCTTGAAAAGGCTTTCGAAATTTACCCCGACGTGCGCCTGGTGGTGCTTGTTCATTTGTACGGAACGCCCGGCAAGGTGGACGAAATCCGTGCGATTTGCGCTCGCCACAACGCGCTCCTCATCGAAGACGCCGCCGAGAGCTTCGGGGCCACCTACAAGGGCGAGCAGACGGGCAAGTTCGGCGATTACAGCGCCATCAGCTTCAACGGCAACAAGATTATCACCGGCAGTAGCGGCGGCATGTTCCTCACCGACAGCAAGGACGACGCCGAGAAGGTGCGCAAGTGGAGCACCCAGAGCCGCGAGGCGGCCGCCTGGTACCAGCACGAAGAAGTGGGCTACAACTACCGCATGAGCAACGTCATCGCCGGCGTGGTCCGCGGCCAGATGCCCTACCTCGAAGAACATATCGCCCAGAAAAAGGCCATCTACATGCGCTACAAGGAGGGCCTGAAGGGCCTCCCGGTGCAGGTGAACCCCTACGACGCCGCCAACAGCGAACCGAACTTCTGGCTCAGCTGCCTGATTATCGACAAGAGCGCCATGTGCAAGCAGGTGCGCGGCGAAACCGACGCTCTGTACATCCACGAGGCGGGCAAGAGCTGCCCCACGGAGATTCTGGAACGCATCGCCGCCATGAACGCCGAAGGTCGCCCCATCTGGAAACCCATGCACATGCAGCCCATGTACATGAGCCACGCCTTCGTGACCGCGCAGGGTAACGGCCGCGCCCGCACCAACGCCTATATTGCGGGCGGAATCACCGACGTGGGCGCCGACATCTTTGCCCGCGGGCTCTGCCTGCCCAGCGACAACAAGATGACCCCCGACCAGCAAGACGCCATCATCCAAACTATCCGGGATTGCTTTAAGTAACCTGCATTGTCATCCCCGTCCCAGCTCGTGGGCTGGGATAAACTCCGGCGGGGATCTCCTTGACGCTTCATTGCGAATTTTTTCGCAACGAGATTTTTCGCATTATTTTTACTAAAAAATATCTATATCTATTGCGCGACAAGGGCAATTATATTATATTATTGACAGATGCGAAATTTTTCGCAACGAATTTTTTCGCATTGGAGGGAAATATGAATCCTTTTAAATTTGGCACAATCGTAGAAGATGAATTTTTCACGGACCGCGTGAATGAACTGGAACAGATCAAGCAGATGCTTGATAGCGAGAATCACTTAGTCTTGATATCTCCCCGCAGGTTCGGCAAGAGTAGCCTGGTGGCAAAGGCCCTGCAACAAATCGGTCGCCCGTCCATAACTATCGATTTCATGAAGGTCTTGAATGTGGAAGACCTGGCCGCTCAAATCTTGCGTCAGGTGTTCCGTCTTCACAAGTTTGAGAAGGTTAAGCACTTTATGAAACATTTTCGTGTCGTGCCCACGCTGTCGTACAATCCGCTGACTGACGGCATGGATGTGAGCTTTGTCCCCTCGGTGGGTAAGGCCTCTGCTATGCTGGAAGATTCTATGGATTTGCTGGAAAAGGTGTCTTCTGCAAAGGAACGCCTCATTGTGGTGTTCGACGAGTTCCAAGAGGTGAATTCCATCGACAAGAACCTGGCGAAGCAGCTGCGCGCCATTATGCAACGGCAGAAGGGGTTGAACTATATTTTCATGGGCAGCCAGGAATCTATGATGGAGGAAATTTTCGAAAAGAAAAAGTCCCCGTTCTTCCATTTCGGCGAACGCATGAACCTGAAGAAAATCCCGTACGAGGATTTTTACGCCTATATCGAAAGCCGGCTGCCCAAGATGCCCGCCTCGCAGAAGGCGACCATTACCGAAGAAATCCTGAAGTTCACAAACGTTCATCCCTACTATACACAGCAGCTAGCCTCCGCAGTCTATAACGCCATCACGTATGGCAAGATAACGGAAAATGTCGTTGCCTATGCCGTAAAGAAGCAGGTAGAAGAGCATTCCCTGGACTACGAACGGCTTTGGACGAACATGAACCGCACCGACCGCAAGGTGTTGCTGACGCTAGCAAATAAGGGTAACCCCATAACCGATAGGTCGGTGCCCACCAGCACGTCGTTCAGTTCTATCAAAAGGCTGCTGAAACAGGGGTATGTGATCAAGACTACCGGCTATGAGCTCGAAGACCCGTTCTTCGGCGAGTGGATATTGGGAAGTTGAACTGGCCCACAGACATTCTGAATATCTACTCGCTTGTGCACTAATATAAATTCTCGGCGGCGGCCCGTCAATACCTTTTTCAAAATTTTTTTTGAAATCCTTTGTGCTAAATGACAAACCTGCGGCGGAGGAGCGTTCTTGCCTTTTTTCTTACAGGAAAATTACCTATATTTACCCAATATGTACGCCCGTTTCCTCAAACGACCCCTGGACTTCTGCTGCGCGCTGGCCGCGATTCTCGCCCTGAGCCCGCTGCTGCTCGTGCTCACCGTCCTCGGCGCCGTCAAGATG
>CADBLC010000160.1 GCA_902795385.1 Fibrobacter succinogenes
TTGCGCCTTATGGGCGGAACTGGCTTATTGTTTCCATTCTTCGGTGATGGCGCAGAAAAAGTTCTCGCTCCAGAGATTCAGTTTGTCGCTGTCGGCAATGAACGGGCGGACATCCCTTTTCGCCTCCTCGAAATCGACGGAGTGGAAACGTTCCATTAGTAGATCCTTGAGTCCATCAAAAGTCAAGGTGTCCGCACTTTTCCAGTGCCCGGTCTGTTCCATTCTTTTTTGCAGGTGCGGCAGGTTTACACCCGTGTTCTGCGAGATATACCATACAAAGTCGTAGAAATCGCGACCTTTGACCCTGCTTTTCCATCCGCGACAAAGTAACGCGTGGAGTTTGCCCGCAAAAAGCGAGGGCTTGTCGTAGAGGCGAACCATGAAAGGCGATGGCAGCAGCCGATACTTGCTTTCGTAGGTGGCTGACTCTGGCGGATTCGTGTCCACCTCGAATTTGATTTTCAGGATTTCGTTCCCGGGAACGGGCAAGGGAGAGTGCTTTGCGGGAACAATTTTAAGCAAGTGCTTGAGCGTGTTGCCCTTGAGAAAGGCTGACTGCACCGGAGATCCGTGCGGCTTGCTTTTCGCTTCGACTGACATCTCCAGGCCGACAGAGTAGAGTTCTTCTTCAAGCACGCCAAAATAACGTGAAAGCTCGAAACCTTCGTCTGGCTTGATCAACGAAAAGTCCAGGTCCTCCGAAAAACGGTCCAACCCATAGAATATGCGGAGCGCCGTGCCGCCATAGAAGGCGGCCTTGTCAAAGAACCCTCCACGTGAAAGTCCGCACAGGGCGACTTCCTGCGAGATTTCCTTGAGGGCGTTCCTGTAGTCCGAAACGTTTTTGCAATTATATTTCGCAAGCATTGAATCAAGTACGTGAGCCATGCCTACCTCATCTTGGATAGAATTTGTAGATTCTTCTTTCTGTACAGGGGGGCGACCTTTTCGATGAAGTCGAAATCTAGGTTCCGAAAATCACCGACTTCGATGCGCAAGTTTTCGAACAGGAACGTTTCCATGGCTCGCTTGCCTGCAATCGGGTGCTCCTTGTAGAGTTTGTCGCAAAGGGCCTTTTCACAGGAGGCCATTGCGTAGGGCCTGTCTTCTGCGTTTTCGATGTTGACTCCGTGCGGAAAGACGTCGGGCGGGACATCGGAATACGAAAACTCGCCGAAGGGCGTCTTGTACAGTTTGGTCTTGTTCTTCTTGAACGATGCGGAAGTAAAGAGATGCACGGCTTCGGGAATGAGCCCGTGCCTTGAAAGGGCATAATCGAAGGAAAGATACGACGGGCCGTAAATCGCCCCTGCAAGGGCTTCGCCCGGGGTGTTCTTGTCGGTCTCGTACAGCCCGCGGATAACTTGCGTTATTTCGCCGCGCAGGGTCATTTGACGCAACTTCATTTGGGGCTGCCTGTAATTTTGACCAAGGTCTGAAAGGATTTCTGATACGTTTCTTATCACGATTTCCTCCAATAACTATAAAAATAATATATTAACTGGAGAAAATCAAGTGATTTTTTGAAAAATACGTTTTTTACGCTTCTCCTATGACATACAGACGTATTTGGGGTGGATGATGGTTGAAACGATTTTTCACTATGCGTTTCGCGCATACTGAGCATGAAAAAATGGTATTTTGCGGGGTTTGCGCATTTATTTATATTAAAGGCGTAGATAAAAAAGGAACAAACCATGAAACTAGGGACGATTATGACGATGCTTGGCATGGGTGCGGTGCTTGCCGCGTGTGATTGCTGCCCGCAGGGCGAGGCAAAGGCACTTTCGCAGGACAAGGAACTGCGTGCCGTGATGGACAACTTCACGCAGAACGAAGTTCCGGCGGCGACTCCGCTTGTAGAAAAGCGCGAGGTGGAGTTGATTCGCCTAGTGTCGCTTGTGACGCAGCAGTCGGGCGCTCTTTTGCAAGAGGAAGTGGCGACGGCGCTTGCGCAGGGGCTTGCTCCCGAAGAAATTCTCGAGGCGATTTACCAGTGCGCTCCCTACACCGGGTTCCCGCGGACGGTGGATGCGGTGGAAATTGCCCGCAGCGTGTTCAAGGCGAAGAACGTGAAGGTGGACGAAAACCGTGCGACGGTGACGGCGCAGTCCCGCTTGGAGGCGGGTGCCGACGCGCAGGGAACGCTGTTCGGCCAGACTTTCCGCGACATGGCGAAGAACGGCAAGAGCGGTATGCCGACTATCAACTACTTCCTTGCGAGCAACTGCTTTGGCGATTACTACACCCGCAAGGGGCTCGACCTGAATACCCGCGAACTCTTGACGATGGCGATTCTCGTGAACCTGGGAACGGAGCCGCAGCTCAAGGCGCATATCGGCGCGAACCTCAAGATTCGTACGCCCGAATACGTGGAACAGGCGATTTACAACTGCTTGCCGTATTGCGGCTACCCGCGCACGCTGAATGCGTTGCGACTGCTCAAGGAAGCGGTGGCGGAGGCTGCAAGCCAACAAGGCCCTTCGGCAAGCTCAGGGACCTTGAACGCGGCTGGTGCTGTAAACGCGTCGGGTGCAAAAACCATGCCGGGAAAGGACTGGAGTGTGTTCCCGGTGGGCAAGCCGAACGACGCCTACGCCAAGTATTTCGTGGGCAAGAGCTATCTCGACATGATCAGCAAGGAACAGGTGGGTGTCGGGAACGTGACTTTTGAGCCGGCGTGTCGCAACAACTGGCATATCCATCATGCAAAGAAGGGCGGTGGCCAGATTCTCATCGCGACGGCGGGCCGCGGCTACTATCAGGAATGGGGCAAGCCGGCGGTGGAATTGAAGCCCGGCGACGTGGTGAACATTCCGGCTGGTGTCAAGCATTGGCACGGGGCTGCTCCGGATTCCTGGTTCCAGCATTTGGCAATCGAAGTTCCCGGTGAAGGAACGAGCAACGAATGGCTCGAGCCCGTGAGCGATGAAGACTACGGGAAGTTGAAATAATGTTTGCCAGAATTCTCGCTTGCGCATTTCTTGGCCTTATGACGGTAGGAACTTTTGCGGCGGCACCTGCGCCCGAGGGATTCGTGCTTATCAAGGGCGGGACTTTCAACATGGGAAGCCCCGCAAACGAGGACTGGCGCGTCAACGACGAGACTCTCCACAAGGTGAAAGTCTCCGATTTTTACCTAGGCAAATACGAGGTGACGCAAAAGCTTTACCGCGAAGTGACGGGCGAGAACCCCTCCAGTTTCAAGGGTGACGACTTGCCCGTCGAAAACATCACGTGGCTCGAAGCGGCTCGAGAAAAACGGCGTGAAGACGAAATAATGTCTATTCCTTGATATGCCTATTTCCGCTAAAATTCGTATGCCGCTTGATATCGCGATGACGGTCGCGACGCTCATGCTGATGGGCGGCAACTACTTCTTTGAATCGACGGCCGTTCACGAGATTCTGGGCGTGGTGCTGCTTGTTCTGTGGGCGGTGCACATCACGCTGAACCGGCGCTTTTTTCTTTCGCTGCTCAAGGGCCGCTACAACGCATTTCGCATTTTGCAGGCGGTCGTGAATTGCGGGATCCTTTTGTGCGCAATTTTCCTGATGGTGAGTGGCATCATGCTTTCGAACCACGTGTTCGCCTGGCTCGGGATTGAATCGGGCGCAAACTTCGCCCGCACGGCGCACCTGCTTGCAAGCCATTGGTATTACGTGTTCATGTCGTTCCACATCGGGCTGCATGTAAGCCTGATTGCAAACCGCTTGGGGCTTACTGGCGCATTCAAGTCAAAGGCGGCACTTGTCGCAACCCGCGTGGTTGCCGTTCTTGTGGCGGGCTACGGAATTTACGCCTTCGCCATTCGCGGGCTTTGGAAATACTTGTTCCTGCAGCAGCCATTTTTCTTCTTTGATGCGGAACGCGGCTACGCCCTCTTTTTTGCGGACTATATCGCCATCGTCGTGCTGTTCGCCGTTGCGGTGCATTATGTGGCGAAACTTACCAAATGATTTTTCGGAAAGTCGTTACTTAATTGCGATTCTTGAAGCGTCTTGCTGCCAACAAGCCCGTTTCAAAGAGCAGATACGTCGGTGCGCCCAGAAGTAGTTGGCTTATTATGTCGGGTGGGGTAAGGAATGCGGCGAACAACAGGATTGCCACCACCACGTAGGGGCGCTTGCTGCAGACGGTTTCGTAACTCACGATGCCCGCACGGATAAGCGCGTAAGTCACTAGCGGGAACTGGAACATGCATCCGAACGCAAGGGAAAGCCAGAGCGCGAGTGTTACCAGGTTAGAGAAGCCAAATACGGGTTGCAGAGTCGTGCTTGCAAAGCTCATGCCGAACTGCACAATCAACGGGAAGCAGACGACAAGGCAGAAGGCGACGCCTGCGATAAACAGCCCGCTGGTCATGGCCACGATGGAGCGGATGAAGCGCTTTTCGTTGTCGTATAGAGCAGGAAGCACGAACTGCCACATGTTCCAGGCGATGTAGGGCGAAAACAGCACGCAGTCCAGCAGTGCAGAAATCTTGAGCTGCAGCAGGAACACTTCCATCGGG
>CADBLC010000161.1 GCA_902795385.1 Fibrobacter succinogenes
AATCCCCCGGCGATTGCCGAGGGTTTCCTTTGCTCAAAGATCCCCGCCTTCGCGGGGATGACATTAATGTCGCGAGGATGACATATTGGCGACTAGCTCAAGCGGCTAATCATGTAACCAGCGCAGACTGCAGTACCGATAACGCCGGCCACGTTCGGGCCCATGGCGTGCATCAGCAAGAAATTCTGCGGGTCATACTTGGCACCTTCCACCTGCGAAACACGTGCAGCCATCGGCACGGCGGACACGCCAGCAGAACCAATAAGCGGGTTCACGGGGTTCTTCGGAGAGCACCAGTTCATGATCTTCGCGAGGAAGAGGCCGGCTGCGGTCGAGAAACCGAAGGCGACAACGCCCATGGCGATAATCATGAGGGTCTGCGGCTTCAGGAAGATGTCGGCAGACATCGTGAGGCCCACGGAAGTACCGAGGAAGATAGTCACGATGTTCATGAGTTCATTGGAGGAGGTCTTCACGAGACGTTCCACAACGCCGGCTTCCTTGAAGATGTTACCGAGCATGAGCATGATGATAAGAGCAGAAGCATCGGGCACCACGAGGATGCACACGATCATCACCATCACGGCGAACACAATGCGTTCGGCCTTGGAGACCTTGCGCAGGGCCTTCATGCGGATCTTGCGTTCCTTGTCGTTGGTCATCAGGCGCATGATAGGCGGCTGGATGAGCGGAACGAGAGCCATGTAGGTGTAAGCCGCCACGGCGATAGGTCCGATGAGGTGCTTTGCGAGCTTGTTCGCAGTGAAGATGGAGGTCGGACCGTCGGCGCCGCCGATGATACCGATAGAGGCTGCTTCACCGAGAGTAAAGCCACCGAGAGCCACAGCGCAGAACATGGTCGCGAACACGCCGAACTGAGCGCCACCGCCAAGAAGCAGCGTACGCGGGTTAGCGATAAGCGGTCCGAAGTCCGTCATGGCACCCACGCCCAAGAAGATGATGGGCGGGAAGAGTTCCAGGTGGATACCCTGGCTGATGTAGTAGTAGAGGCCGGCAGTCGGCGTGAACATACCTTCGATGCTCCAGCCGCCATCGTAGAACCCGGCGCTCGGGATATTCACCGCCAGTGCGCCGAGGGAAATCGGCAAGAGCAGCAGCGGCTCATACTTTTTGACAATCGCCAAGTACATCAGCACGAAACTCACGATCCACATAATCACCATGGGGCCGGTGACATATGCGAATCCGGTATCGCACGCGAACTCGACGACCGAATTTAAGAGTGAACTCATTTATCTGTACCTCTTAGGCAATGGTCATCAGGGTCTGGCCGTCGACGACGGTATCGGTTTCCTTGACGGAGATGGAGTTGACGGTGCCGGCGCACGGAGCGACGACCGGGTTTTCCATCTTGAGGGCTTCGATGATAGCCACTTCCTGGTTGGCTTCAACCTTGTCGCCAACCTTGACCTTCAGCTTGAACACGGAACCGGCGAGCGGGCACTTCACTTCGGTGCCACCGGCAGCGGCGGGAGCTGCAGCAGGAGCGGCAGCGGGGGCAGCGGCAACCGGAGCAGCGGGAGCTGCGGCAACGGCGGAATCAAGAACTTCAACTTCGACGTCGTAGGTCTTGCCTTCGAAACTGATACGGACTGTTTTCTTCATTTTGATTTTTCCTGGCTTTAAGCCTGTTAAGTTTTAAAAGTTGACCTTACTTGACAATCGTCCAAGCAGGGGAGTTAATGTTTCTGTAGGCGGTCACGCGGCAGGGCTGACCGATGGCCTGGGTCGCAGCGGCAGTCACCAGGGCAAGGAACTGATCGTTGGTCATGCCGGGGTGTTCTTCCAGGGCGGCCACGGCGGCAATGCCGAGGAAGGCCTGGAGCTGCTTGTTGGTGAAGCCCGGGTGGACGCTCTTGGCGTTCGGATCCCAGTCACAGTGGGCCGGGGCGATCGTCTTGGGAGCGGCAACGGCTGCCGAAGCGGCCTTGACCGCGGGGGCAGGAGCCTTGTCCTTGTTGAGGCCGAGCTTGGCCATGATGAAGTTCATGAGGTAGCAGAGCACCGTGAGGCCCACGATGACGCACATCACCACGATAAGGCCGGTCGCCTGGAATTCAACCAGGGAGCCAATGCCGAACGTGTCGGATTCGCCCTTGCAGCCCTGTTCGGTGGAGTATTCGCCCTTGCAGTAGGTGGACCCGAGCTTCGCCTTGGCGATGGGGAGCACCTTGTGGCCGGCGGCGTTTTCGATGGAATCGCGCACGTCGCGGGCAAGAACGGCCTGATCGTATGTCTTGTAGAGAACCGCATGGTTACCGGCGTGGGTTTCCACGATCTTGTAAACCATGTCATCGCTCATACCCGGCATGGTAAGCTGCGCCTGGACCTGGGCGGCGTCGGAGGGGAGCATGAGTCCGAGCTGTTCGTCGAACTTGCCCTTCTTGGCTGCCGGTTCGCTTGCAACGATAGCCGGTTGCTGCACAGCCGGTTCAACCACGGGAGCTTCGGCGGGGGCCTGCGCTACTGCGGAATCAGCTGCATTCTGTACTGTTTCATTCATATAGGAATGTGTCCATTTAATTAAGTGAACTGTTTGATAAAAATCAACGCGGGGAAATATAGAATTTTAGTTGTCAGTTACTAGTTACTAGTGACTAGCGAATATGCAGGAAAGGACGTCTTTTTTCATGTTTGTCGGGGCTAGGGTTAGGAAATTCGACCTATTTCTCTGCCGGGCTCTCTGCCGCCGAACCCCTGTAAAGGATGGCGAGCATGGTCAGGTCGTCACTCTGCTCGGCGCCGTCTACGAACCCGGCAACAGCCTCCGACAAGCTATCCAGCAAATTCCTCGGGGAATCTCCGTTATCGCGGGCCGTCTCGACAATACGCTGCTGGCCAAACAGCTCATGTTCGGCGTTCATCGCCTCCGTGAGGCCATCGGTATACAGCAGCACCATGTCGCCAGGAGCAATCTGCGTTTCCTGAGTCCGGTACTCGGTATCTTCCATCACGCCTATAGGCAAGTTCGATTCCGCCTGCAAGCTCCGCACACCCGTACCCGAAACGATATACGGACGGTCGTGCCCCGCATTGCTGTAGACAAGCTTGCCGCTGGGCAAATCGAGAACGCCCACAAAAAGGGTCGCGAACATGCCGGTACTGTTCCCCCTGCACGCCATCGCGTTCATGTCGCGGACAATGCGGGAAGGGTCATCTTCCTTGGCGGCAATCGTGCGGAAAACTGCCTGCGTCATAGACATCACGAGTGCCGCAGGCATTCCCTTGCCGCACACATCGCCGATATTGAAGAACAGCTTGCCGTCACGAATCAGGTAATCGTAAAAATCGCCACCGACCAGTTTGGCGGGCACCAGGCTACCTGCGATATCGATTGTCCCGTCTTCCAGCTTTTCTGTCGGGAGCATCGCCTGCTGAATGCGGTTCGCAATGCCTAGTTCCCTGTTGATAAATTCCTTTTCGGCCTTCACCGCATTGAGACGCCGAGCGCTAAGTATGCTGCGGTACATAATGAACCCGAGCACCAAGAGACCCACAATCTGCAAGATGATGACGGGAATAAGGGAATGCTGCTGGTTGTCGTAAAGCTGCACCGCCAGGGAGGAAAGCTCTATCATCGGGACATCGGCACCGATTACGGCCACAGTCTCGCCACGGGCATTACGCACGGGGCGCGAGAAGGTGGACATCAGCACTTCGTAATAGTAGCTCATGTAAGGTTCGCACCAGGAGCCATGTCCCTGGAGGCCCGTGCGGTACCAGGTGCGTTCGGTATAGTCAAACCCGATAGTCGTATCCGCAATCCCGCCCGTTTCCTCGTTGCGGAACGTGAAGTACCCGTTGCGCACGCTGTCGGCCCCCACGCGGTAGGCGAAATCAATTCCCGCCAGCTGCGGATGGTCCAACACAATCTGCTGCAACAGCTTGTGCAGGGAATCTTCCTCCCCCGCCGCCGTAAGGCGCTCCACCTCGGGCAGCACCAGGGTTATCGCCTCTTCGACAATCTTCTTTACCTCGGCCGTGCGGTTAGTGGCACTCAGGTCGCGCTGCGCCATTTCGTTTATCTGTTCCGTGATGGCGCTCCGCGTGGAGTAATACTGTACAGCGGTCGTCAGTTCCAGCAGCAGGGCTGCGGCAACCAACACCAGTACGCTTCGTATCTTTGCTAGTCGAGACATATTCATATCTACATCGTCCCTGTTTCAAGTCCTTTCACGGGAACATAGCGCACCGAGCCGTCTGCAGAGACGATGATGGCCGTGCCCGCAAGGTAGTTTACCCATTTCCACTTTTCATAAAACTTCACGTTCGCATGCCCGTTCGTAACGTAAGCGAGCAGTGGCACCACCAGGTAGTCGTGCGTGCACATAAAATTGACGCGCGCCATCGACGAAAGATTCGCGATGAGCTCATCGTCAATCAGTTGTTTGCTACGTTCCTTCAAATCGTAAAAGGC
>CADBLC010000162.1 GCA_902795385.1 Fibrobacter succinogenes
GGTGAAGTTCGCGAAGTGATGCACTTTGCTTTGCTGCTCGGTTACGGTGCTACGGTCATCAACCCGTATCTCGCCTTCGAGAGCATCACCAACATGTGCCACAACGGCGACCTGGATGTGGACCCGGTGACGGCTGCCGCGAACTACGTGAAGGCTGTGGACAAGGGCCTCCTCAAGATCATGTCGAAGATGGGTATCTCCACACTCCGTAGCTACCGCAGTGCACAGATTTTCGAAGCCGTGGGCTTGAACCACGAACTCATCGAGAAGTTCCTGCCGGGTACGGCAAGCCGTATCGAAGGTATCGGCCTGGAAGAAATTGCCCGCGAAGTGGGCGAACGTCAGAAGATTGCATTTGCCGATGCAAGCAAGGTGCTTCAGTCGGGTGGCCAGTATGCGTTCCGCAAGGAAGGCGAAAAACACCTGTGGACTCCGCAGTCGCTTGCCGCGTTCCGCCAGGCAGTGCAGGGTGGCGACTACGAGAAGTTCAAGGTCTACAGCAAGCTGATTAACGACCAGTCCGAACGTCAGGCGACTTTGCGCGGGCTCTTCAAGTTCAAGAAAACGACCCCTATCGACATTAGCGAAGTTGAATCCCGCGAATCCATTATCCACCACTTCGTGGCGGGCGCCATGAGCCTTGGCTCCTTGAGCCCGGAAGCACACGAGACGATTGCCATTGCGATGAACCGCATCGGTGCCATGAGCAACTGCGGTGAAGGTGGTGAAGATCCGGACCGCGATACTCCGGCTCCGAACGGCGATATCCGCAGTTCCGCGATTCGCCAGGTTGCCTCGGGCCGCTTTGGCGTGACGATTGACTACCTGCGCCATGCGAAGGATTTGCAGATCAAGATGGCCCAGGGCGCAAAGCCCGGTGAAGGTGGCCAGCTGCCGGCTCACAAGGTGAACGAGTTCGTGGCACGTATCCGTCACTCCATCCCGAACGTGTCGCTGATTTCTCCGCCGCCGCACCATGATATTTACTCCATCGAAGACTTGGCGCAGTTGATTTACGATTTGCGCAACGCCAACCCGAAGGCCCGTGTTTCCGTGAAGCTCGTGTCCGAAGTGGGCGTGGGTACGATTGCCGCGGGTGTCGCCAAAGCCCATGCCGACGTGGTTCTGATTTCCGGTCACGATGGCGGTACGGGTGCATCTCCGCTCACTTCCATCAAGCATGCCGGCCTCCCGTGGGAACTCGGTATTGCCGAAGCGGAACAGACGCTCGTGCTCAACGATTTGCGCGGACGCATCAAGCTCCAGGTCGATGGCCAGCTCAAGACGGGCCGCGATGTGGTTGTGGCCGCTCTCCTCGGTGCCGAAGAATTCGGCTTTGCCACGAACCTTCTTGTAAGCCTTGGCTGCGTGATGGACCGCAAGTGCCATACGAACCAGTGCCCGATGGGTATCGCCACGCAGGATCCGGACTACCGCAAGCGCTTTGCGGGCAAGCCCGAGTACGTGGAAAACTTCCTCTTCTTCATCGCCGACGAAGTCCGCGAGATCCTCGCAAGCCTTGGCCTCAAGAGCCTCTCCGAAGCCTGCGGCCGCAGCGACCTCCTGGAACGCGACGAGGCGATTGCCTTCTACAAGGCTCACAACCTCGACTTCTCCAAGATTTTCGAAACCGTCAATGGCGGCATCAAGTCCTTCGACAAGAACTTCGTGAAGGAACCGCTTGAAAACTTCGACCGTCGTGAACTCCTGCCGTTCGTGGCCGACACGCTCAAGAGCGGCAAGGCCGTGGAACTCTGCACGGTGGTACACAACGTCGACCGTACGGTCGGTACGGAACTTTCCGGCGAGGTGGACGAACACTTCGGCGTGAAGGGCCTCCCCGAAGATACCATCAAGGTTCATCTTCAGGGTGTCGCGGGCCAGAGCTTCGGTGCCTTCCTTGCTCCGGGTATTACGCTCGACCTCGAGGGCGAAGCGAATGACTTTATGGGCAAGGGCCTCTCGGGCGGTAAGATTATCGTTCGCCCGCCTAGCAATGCAAGCTTCAAGGCCGAAGACAACGTGATTGCGGGTAACGTCATCGGTTACGGTGGAACCTCGGGCAAGATCTTCATCAACGGTCTCGCCGGCGAACGCTTCGGTATCCGTAACTCGGGTATGCTCCTGGTGAGCGAAGGCGTGGGTGATCACGGCTGTGAATACATGACCGGCGGTAGGGTAGTGGTGCTCGGCCGCGTGGGCGTGAACTTCGCCGCAGGTATGACGGGTGGCTTTGCCTACGTGTACGACGAGACGGGTCACTTTGACCTGAGCTGCAACGTGGATTCTGCCGACCTTGAAAGCGTGCTTCCGGGTACCGAGAGCGAAAGCGAACTTCTCGATATCATCAACCAGCACGTTCAGGCGACGGGTAGCGAGAAGGGCAAGCGCATTCTCGAGAACTGGAATAGCGAACGTCCGAAGTTCGTGAAGATATTCCCGGTGGATTACAGGAACGCTCTTTTGAAGGCCCAGAAGGCATAGGGATTTGAGGTTTATATGCAGGAAATCAACCGAATCGCAGACATCTACCGCCCTGTCGAAGAGCGTGTCAAGGACAACAACGAAGTCGAGCGCAAGCTCACCTCGATCGAGGTCATCAATCAGGCGGGCCGCTGCCATACATGCGGAATCCCGTTCTGCCATGGTGCGGGTTGCCCCCTCGGTAACCTCGTCCCCGAATTCAATGCGGCTGTTGCCGTGGGGAATGCGGAACGCGCTTACGATATCATCAGCAAGACGGCGTTCTTCCCGGAGTTCACGGGCCGCGTTTGCCCGGCGCTCTGCGAATCCGCCTGTACCGGCAACGTGCATAACGACCCGGTGATGGTTCGCCAGATCGAGAAGTTCATCATCGAGACCGCCTTCGAGGAAGGTCGCGTGGTGTTGCCGACGGCTGAACCCAACGGAAAGACTGCTGCTGTCATCGGTTCTGGTCCTTCGGGCCTGTTCGCAGCCGAGGCATTGCGCCGCAAGGGCTATGCCGTCACGGTTTTTGAGAAGCAACCGAAGGCGGGTGGCCTGCTGCGTTACGGCATCCCGAACTGGAAACTCGACAAGTCCATTATCGACCGTCGCATCGCTTTGCTCGAAGCCGCCGGAATCAAGTTTGTCTACAATACCGAAATCGGCAAGGATGTTGCCGCGGAATACATCCACAAGAATTTTGACGAAGTGTTCCTCGCCATCGGTACGCCGAATGCGCGTGACCTGAAAATCCCGGGCCGCGAAGCCGAAGGAATCTTCTTGGCTCTCGACTTCTTGCACGGAGCCGAAAAGCCGGGTGAAACCAATCCCGAAAAGTTCAGTGCCAAGGGCCGCAAGGTGTTGGTGATTGGCGGTGGCGATACGGGTAACGACTGCGTGGGTAAGGCCATCCGTGAAGGCTGCGAAAGCGTGCTCCAGGTGGAATTCATGCCCAAGCCCCCCGAGGAACGTTCCCCGTCTACGCCGTGGCCGGATTGGCCGTACATGCTGCGCACGAGTTATGCCCAGCACGAAGGCGGCGAACGTCGTTGGAATGTTTCTTCCAAGCAGTTCATTGTGAAGGATGGTCGCGTGGCCGGCGTGGAAGCGGTTCGCGTGGAATGGGAAATGTCCCCGCAGGGGCGCCCGCTCAAGCCGAACGAAGTCCCGAATTCTACCGAAGTCATCGATACCGACTTGGTGGTGCTTGCCATGGGATTCACCGGCGTGCCTGCCGAAGGCATCGTGAACGACCTTGGCCTGCAACTCACTCCGCGTACGGCGATTATCGCAGATCCTGTCCGACACATCCATGCGGTGGGCGACTGCGCGAACGGCGCCTCCCTCGTGGTGCGTGCCATGGCTGACGCGAAGGCGAAAGTCGCGGCACTCTAGTAACGGTTTATATGTTCGGATTTTACCGGTTCGCATGCGTTTCTCCGGTGTTGAAGGTGGCCGATACCGCCTACAATACCGAAGAGATTATCAAAAGCGCAAAAATTGCTGCCTCTAACGGGGCGGCTTTTGTCATTTTCCCGGAGCTCTGCATTACGGGCTATACCTGCAGCGACTTATTTCACCAAGAACTGCTTTTGCAGAACAGTACCCGCAGTTTGCTGAAAATAGCGGAAGCGTTGAAAGATAGCGACGCCGTGATTGCGGTGGGCTTGCCTTTGCGCATTTTTGGCCGCCTCTACAACTGCGCCGCTTTTGTGCAACGCGGCAAGGTGATGGCGGTGACGCCCAAAATACACTTGCCGAACCAGCGCGAGTTTTACGAGAAACGTCATTTTTCGAGCGGGCGCGATTTGCTGCGAGGAGCGTGGGAAGTTTCGTCCGAGAATCACGCGGGCGCCGTGACGTGCTTTATCGAAGGTGCGGGCGAAGTACCTATCACGAATTTCTTTATGGTAAAAGGTTCCGAGGTTCGCATTGGCGTGGAACTTTGCGAAGACTTGTGGACACGTCATAGTGAATCTCTCGGCAAGCGATGCGCTGGTAGGCAAGCGCGATTACCGCAGGAACTTGGTGATGAACCAGTCGGCGCGTTGCATGGCGGCCTATGTTTACGCTTCCGCCGGAGTGCACGAATCTACGACAGACATGGTTTTTAGTGGTCACTTGATGATTGCGGAAAACGGGAGCATGCTCGCCGAAAGCAAGCCATTCTCGCGCGAAACCGAAATCGTCTATGCCGACGTGGATGTGGAACGATTGAATATGCAGCGCCTGAGCGAAGGAAGTTTCCAGGATTTTGACAGCCGCGCTATCATTGCGCGTGCAGCGACTCTTGAATGCCTGCGTGATTGCGATACACTCCAGTACCGTTTTGTTTCGCCGACGCCCTTTGTGCCGGGCAACATCGAAACACGCGATATAAATTGCACTGAGATTTTCAACATTCAATGCGCAGGACTTGCCAAGCGCCTCGAGGCGACGCGCAGCAAGCGCGCGGTAATTGGCCTGAGCGGTGGACTCGATTCTACGCTTGCGCTTCTTGTGGTTGCAGAAACGTTCAAGCTGTTGAACCGCCCTGCAAAAGAAATTCTCGCGCTCACGATGCCCGGATTCGGCACTACCAAGCGCACCAAAAACAATGCGGTTGAACTTGCGAAACTCCTAGGCGTGGAACTCCGTACCGTCGATATCCAGAAGGCATGCCTCCAGCATTTTGCCGACATCGGGCACGACCCGCAAAAACTCGACGTGACTTACGAGAACGTGCAGGCCCGCGAGCGCACGCAAATATTGATGGACATCGCGAACAGCGAAGGCGGAATCGTTATCGGCACGGGTACAACGCCGATCACATGTCCATGTACGCGGTGAACTGCGACATTCCCAAGACACTCGTGCGCCACATTGTGCGCTGGTACGCCGACCGCGCCGTTCGCAACCCGAGCGAAACCGGCGCGCATCTTGAAACCCGCGAAAAAGGCGCCGCCCTCGCCTCCATTCTCAAAGACATCCTCGACACGCCCGTCTCTCCGGAACTCTTGCCAGCCGATTCAAGCGGCCAGATTGCGCAAAAGACGGAGAGTATTCTCGGTGCATACGAACTGCACGACTTTTTCCTTTACCACTTTGCGAAATACGGCGCCTCTCCCGAAAAGCTCCGCTACCTCGCAAAATACGCATTCGCAAACAGGCATTCTGACGAGGAAATCGACAAGGCGCTCGCCGTCTTTATCAGGCGTTTCTTCACGCAACAATTCAAGCGCAGTTGTATTCCCGACGGTCCGAAGGTCGGTACCATCTCGCTATCGCCCCGCGCCGACTGGCGCATGCCCAGCGATGCGAGCGTGTCTGATTGGCTTTAACTAACCGCAACGGGTCTTGTTCGTATCGGTCCCGATGTAGTCGGGATAGTTGTTGTCGAAGCAGGCGGCACAGTAATGCTCGCCATCGCCAGTGCATTCCTTCATGCCTTCTACGCTCAGGTAGCCGAGACTTTCGACACCGAGCATCTTCGCGATTTCTTCGGGAGTCATGGAACTCGCGGCAAGTTCGCCCTGGCTCGGAAAGTCCATGCCAAAGAAGCACGGATGCGCGACAGGCGGCGATGCAATACGGATATGCACCTCGAGGGCGCCCGCGTCACGCAACATGCGCGAAAGAATC
>CADBLC010000163.1 GCA_902795385.1 Fibrobacter succinogenes
TACCCGCAACGGCGACAAGGCCCGCACCGACTGGACCGACATCAAGTGGGATTTCGAGGAGTTCATGAAGTTCATCAAGACGCTCCCGAATGCGAAGGCGGTCATCTGCGTGAACGCGGGCACGGGAACCTCGAAGGAAGCGGCGGCTTGGGTTCGCTATGCGAACAAGGTGAAGGGCTATAACATCAAGCAATGGCAAATCGGTAACGAACTCGATGGCGAGTGGGAAGAATCCGGCCCGATTTCGGCAAGGCAGTATGCGGCCCGCTTTTTGGAATACGCGCGTGCGATGAAGGCGGTGGACTCCACGATTATCCTGCATGGCCCGCTGTTCAGCACGCACAAGATGCAGCAGAAGGGCGCGGGCCTGCTCGATGGCAAGTACTGGATGGAAGAATTCCTGCGCATCGTGGGCGAGGCCGAGAAGAAAGACGGCAAGCGCTATCTTGACGTGGTGGACTTGCACAACTATCCGTATTGGACGCCGAACAACCCGACGGCTGCCGACATGCTCAAGTCGATGCTTGACGTTTTGACGTTGGCCCGAACATGGATACGCTCGATACGTGGATGAAACGCCACCTGGAAGGCGAACGCGGCGTGTCGCTTTCGGAATTCAGTACGTGCGTGCAGGGCTACAGCCTGTTGATGGACTATCCGCAGGCATCTGCAGTGGCGAGCATCTTCGCGCAGCATGCGGTACGTTTTGGCAACCGCCTGCAGGTGCTTCCGTGGGATGCGTTTGGCAACCTGTTCAAGGGACCGGACGATACCTGGGGTACCATCAGCATGACGGCCCTCGTGAAGGAAGGTTCGTGGAACCGCTGGAAGTCCTTGGAACCGACGGCGGAATATTACGGGCTCTACATGACGTTCAAGAACTTCCTCGAGGATGGCTTTGCGGTATTGCCCGTGGAAAGTTCTACTCCCGATGTGGAAGCGTATGCAATTGGCAAGGGCGATTCCGTTCGCGTGATGCTCGTGAACTTGTCCGAAAATCCGCAGGTGGTGCAGATTGACCGTGCCAGCACGGAGGGGATTGTCGCCGAGGTTGGCCAGGGCGACCTGGTGCGTACCGAGGTGGACGTATTCGGCGCCGACCAGTTCAAGTGGGTGGGAACGCAGGTGGATGCGTACCCGTACCCGAAAATGGGCCCGAGCGGGCGCCGTATCAACCCGAGCAAGAGCAAGGACATCACGGTTCCCGCGTTCGGACTTGCCGTAGTGCAGATTAACCCGCGTGTAGTCGGGCTTGACAAGGCGACTAAGGCGAATGCCGCAAAGCCGCAGATTCTCGCGGCGGCGCTCGAGAAGAAGGTCTTGCTTGTGGGAGACTCGCTTGACTTGTTCGTGACCGCGGTGCAGCAGGATGGCCAGCTCACGAACGGAATGGTGACGATTGACAATTGGGGCAAGCGTGGCCTGTATATGGCTGCCATCGAACCCGATGACGGAAAGTGGAATGCCTCCATCGAAAGTTTCCATGTGAAGGTCGCGATTCCCGAAGATCTGTACAATGCGCCCCGCACGATTCGTGTGGCGGTGGGTGGCCTGGGCGGCAAGGTGGGAGTAATCGACATCCCGTTCCGCGTGCGTGGCGCCTACCGTACTACGAAGGCCATGCAGAACTTCGACAACGGAATCGATGCGGTGGACTGGTACCCGGTGGCGAACGGCGATAACGCGACGGCCATCGACGCGAAGGTCTTTAACGGGGCGCCTCCGCACGGCGGGTTCATCCGTCATGAATTCCTGATCGAGCAGCCGCCTGCACAGGGCTGGCCGAACTTCGCGGGCGCCTATTACGTGGTCCCGCCAGAAGTCAAGAAGTCGGTGGGCATCGTGTTCGATTACGCGACGAACCACAACAATCCCGACGGCTATTTCGAAGTGCAGATTGCGAGCAGCCAGGTCGAGGATTACGACGAGTTCATGGTGCGTCTCAAGAATACGCACGGCAACTGGGTGCGCGATACGCTCATCTGGGAGAACATGAAGCAGGAAGGCTGGGGCAAGACTATTCCGCAGCTTGACCCGACTAAAATAAAGAACTTCTCGTGGCGCGCCCGCTACAGCGGCAAGGGCTACATCAGCCTCGACAACATCTACCTGCTCGGCGAAGATGGCGAAGAAGTCCCGATGCCCAAGGGCTTACGGAGACTGCGCTAAAATTGAAAATCGCCGGCATCTCGCCGGCGATTTCTCGTTAATGCTTATCGCTTGTCGCGGTCAATCCAGGGACGTCCCGTCTGGCCGGTGTAAATCTGGCGCGGACGGTTGATCTTGGAATTCGGGTCGTCGTGCATTTCCTTCCAGTGGGCAATCCAGCCGGGGAGTCGCCCGATGGCGAACATCACGGTAAGCATGTTCGTCGGGATGCCCATGGCACGGTAGAGGATGCCCGAGTAGAAGTCCACGTTCGGGTAGAGCTTGCGCGCGATGAAGTAGTCGTCCTTCAGGGCGGCTTCTTCGAGCTGGATGGCGATATCCAGGAGCGGGTCGTGCACGTGTTCGCGCTCGAATACCTGATACATGAGTTTCTTGAGCACCTTGGCGCGCGGGTCGTAGCTCTTGTACACGCGGTGGCCGAATCCGGAAAGGCGGAACGGGTCCTTCTTGTCCTTGGCCTTGTCCATCACCTGCTCGATGGTCATGCCGCTCTGCTGGATGCGCAGGAGAGTTTCGAGCACGGCCTGGTTCGCACCGCCGTGGAGCGGGCCCCACAGGGCGCAGATGCCGGCACAGATACTCGCGTAGAGGTTTGCCTGCGAGCTGCCCACCATACGCACGGTCGACGTGGAGCAGTTCTGCTCGTGGTCGGCATGCACAATCAGGAGCGTGTTGAGCGCGCGCTCCATAATCGGGTCCGGGTGGTAGGGGCGGGCCTTACTGCTGAACATCATGTTGAGGAAGTTGCTGCAGTAGCTGCGCTCCGCTTCGGGGTACACGAACGGCTCGCCGATGCTTGCCTTGTAGGCGAAAGCGGCGATGGTGCGGATCTTGGAAATCAGGCCCGCGGTCGTGAGTTCGAAGGCGCTTGCGATGTTTTCATCGTCATAGAAGCGCGGGGTGAACAAGCCCACGGCGTTCACGATGGAACTGAGGATGCCCATCGGGTGCGCGCTAGGCGGCATCTCGCGGAAGAAGTGCAGCAGGTTCTCGTGCAGCAGGGCGTTTTCCGTCAAGAGCGTGCGGAAGTGGCCGAGCTGTTCCTGCGTCGGGAGTTCACCGTAAATCAAAAGCCAGGCGGTCTCGGGGAAGGTCGCCTTCTCGGCAAGATCTTCGATGGAGTAGCCTCGGTAGCGGAGAATGCCCTTTTCGCCGTCAACAAACGTAATGGCGCTCTTGGTGCTGCCTGTGTTCAGGTAGCCGTAGTCAAGCGTGACAAGCCCGGAATCCTTGCGCAGCGTGCTGATGTCGAGGCCGTGTTCGCCCTCGGAACCTTCCACTACGGGGAGTTCGTAGCTCTTGCCATTATATTTCAGTGTAGCCTTTTCGGACATTTATCCTCCGGAGGGGCGGTCTATGACCGCCGATTACTTCATCTTCAAAACACAATTATAAATATTTTCGAATAGCTTGCCGAGCTTTTCGGTCGGGACGGCGCTGAAAGCGACGCGGATAAGGCCCGAGAGCATGATGGTTCCCGTGCTGTAGTCCTTGATGAGCTTCTGGCGCAGTGCTTCGGCGTCCACGCCCTTCGGCTTGATGCACATGAAGTAACCGCTGTTGCACGGCATGGCCTCGAAGGCGTCCTTGTATTCCGGGTGTGCGGCGAGTTCGTTCTTGATGATGTCGAAGCGCTTCTTGAGCGTGTTGTACTTTTCCTGCTTCTGCTGCAGGTATTCTTCGCTCTGGAAGGCGGCGAGCAAAATCTTCTGACTGATGCTCGGGGCGTTAGAGATGTTGCCACGGACCGTACCGGCGGCCTTGTCTTCGAGGGCCTTGAGCTGGGCGGCGGTGGCGCCCTTGAAACCGAAGCTCATAAAGCCGACGCGGAAGCCCCAGACGTAGTCTTCCTTGGTGGGGCCGTCGAGCTTGACGGCGAGCAGGTTCTCGTGGGCGTCGACGATTTTTGCAAAGATGGATTCCTTGGTCACTCCATCTTCATAGACGAGTCCGAAGTAGGCGTCGTCGAGCAGGGCCACGACCTTGTTGCCGGCGGCAGCGCAGTCGGTGAGGATCTTCGCGATTTCGACCGCTTCCTTCTCGGTGGCGGTGTAGCCGGTCGGGTTGTTCGGAAAGTTCAGGAGCACGACCTTCTTGTCGCTCTTGCTTTCGGCGAGGGCCTTCTTGAGGGCTTCGGTGTCGAATCCGCCGTCCTTGAAGGTGTTGAACGTCTTGATCTTCGCGCCGCAGCTATTCTCGAACACGAGTTCGTAGTTGTCCCAGTAGAGATCGGGGATGATGACTTCGTCACCGGCGTCCAGGAAGAGGTAGCCCGCGCAGCTGATGGCGTGGGTGAGGGCCGCGGTCACGACCGGGTTGCTGAATTCCTTGGTGACGAGGCTCGGGTTCTTGCGGATAATCTGTTCCTTCCAGGCCTTGCGGAGGTCGGGGTTACCGAAGCTCGGGGCGTACAGGAACGATTGCTTGGGGAGGTTCAGGCTCTTGAGCACGCAGTCGAGCACGAGCGGGGATCCGTCGTCTTCGAGGGCGGTTCCGATGGTCGCGTTGATGTCGGAGCCCTTGGCTTCGGCGCCCTGGCCCAGAATGCCCTTGCGCGGGAAGAAAATGGCCTTGCCCCTTTCGGAAAGCATGGAGAGAACGTTGCAGCCGTTTGCGGAGAGTTCCGCGTTTGCCTGTTCGGCGAGAGGATTGTAGCTCATGACCTTGGTCCTGTTAAAAATTCCGCCTATTTATGCCTTTTTTGTGTTTTTTGACAAGGGAAAAAGACTTTTTTAGGGGCGACCTCGGAACAGGGTTGGGATTCCGGATTGTTGCTGTTGTAGGTGTTGCTTTTGTATAAAGTAATTGCTTTGTATGACAAAAAATAAACAAAGGCGTTACCACAAAAATTTTACATACAAACGCTCTTCATTTCTTACAAATTTGCTGTATTTTAGTGACAAGTCATTACTAACAAAGGAGCAGTAAATTGGCTAATAACAATGTAAATCTAGATTTAAAAATAGACCCCGCCAAGATCATTAATTCCGCAGGGAAAATCACCTTGGACGATTTCAAGAGGGAATTTTCGAAAGACTTTCAGGAACTGAGGAAGATTATACCTGATGCTCTGATTGAAGCAAAACTCAATGAGACTCTTGCCGTCGTGCGCAATGTCAAGTGGGGCTTTACTGTCCAGGAATATGGTGCCAAATCTTTGCTGTTGGCCGTTCAAACCCCTAATATGGGGCTCGTCAGGAATGGAAACAAGGCCCAGTCTTTTTCGTTCAAGATCTACAAAAAGGCCATGAAACTGCAGTTGTTGAAGGCTGCAGAAAGGACTGAACTCATTAAGAGAGCTTCGACCTTGGATCTTACGATTCGTACGGAAAAGGTTCCCGCTGGATTTACCCTTTTCAAGAGCGTGAGCGGTTCTACGGCTTCGCTACATCTCTTTACGGATTCCAATGTTGAAGAAGGCGTTATCTATGTCTATAGGCTGTATACGTCGCTAACCAACTATATTGAAGTGACCCACCAGGTCAAGGCCGTGACGCCTGTTATTTCGAGCTTTACGGCTACGCCGGACCCGCTGGAACGCAAGGTAAAGTTTAACATTGATGTCAAGAACGCGACAAAGATTGAAATCTATAAGGGTTCGTCAACTCAGCCTCTCGCGAATACTACCCAGGATACTGCGGTAGTGAATGGCTCAACCTATACCTATACACTTAAGGTGAGCAATGGTTGGGGCAAGACGGCGAGTAGAACCGTTTCTGCCCGCTGTGTCGGTATGCTTCCTGCTAAGCCGGTACTTACAGTGACCAAGGATGCAACCTACATCAGGACGAGATTGTCCTGGACGGTGTGCTCGAATGTGTCTTCTTGCACGATTGCTCGAGTCAGGAAGCTTGCTAATGCCACGGCGACGTCAACGCTGAGGCCGACGTATGGAGTTGGCTATTACTATGATAGTGGCGTTGTGAAGGGCGGCGTGTATGCCTATACGATGACGGCAACAAATGGCTGGGGCTCAACTACAGGTACAGCAGTCACGGTCACTATGACAGGAAGTGCTCCTGCCATTCCGACTATTACAAGCCTTACGTCTGATAGGAACGCAAAGGTGACCGTACAGTATTCTCGGTCTGCCAATGCGACTAGCTACAAAATCTACCGCACGATAGATGGGACCGAAACCCTTGCTGGTACATCTTCGTCTATCTCGTTCTATGATTCTTCCGTGCCTAGGAATGAAGCCGTTATCTACAAGGTCTCTGCTGTCAATGCTTGGGGCGAGTCTGCGAAGTCTGCGGGTGTGCAGACGTTCTCGTTTGCGTCTGGAAACAACCAAATCAAGCGTAAGGCACTTTGCGTTGCGACGAAGGCTTTGGGGCATTCCCAGGCGACGTGTCAAGAAATGAAAAAGGCATTCGAGCATAATGGAATTACGGTTAAGTATGTAGAAAACTTGAGCAGAAAGCAATTCGAAAATGAGCTGAAGTCTTATTTTGCCGAATTGGATGCGGATGACTATCCGATTATCATGAGCAATTCTCATGGTGGTATCGATTGTATTCAGCTGTTTATTGAGAACAACAGCCCTGTGACCGTGACCTATGCCGAATATAAGAAAATGCTTGATAAGGTTCCTGGTCACAAGATTCTCATGATTGGTTGCTGCCACAGTGGTAGTTCTATTTCAACGAAGGCGCGTTCGGCAATAACAACGACATTCTCTGATGCGGACCTTCAGGCCAACATCCAAAAGGTGTTCTCGGGGGCGCAAACTACGGGAACGGCAATGAAGAGCCTCCTCAGATCTGCTGATCTGGCAACTTCGGATTACTCCGTTCTCGTTAGTGCAACAAGGGATGAACCTGCCTATGGTGTGAATGGGTTCAGCGAGGTTCCGGCTTCTTGGGGCAAAGGCCTCGGATGGGACTTCTACGCGGCTTTCGATGGCTATAAACCGTGTCGTCACCATGCTGATTCCAACGGAAACAAGCAAGTTACCGTTGCGGAACTGTCTGCGTATGCCAGCGCGAATGCGAAGTATTCGCATCCGTTCTGCTGGCCGGCCGGCGACAATAAGGTTGTCGCTACTTATACCAACGATATTACCTACGGCCTTCGGTATTTTAAGTTGCAGAACAAAGGCGCGTTTGTCGTGCGCATGAAGGTGGAAATCACGGATCCGAGTACGGGAGCTTCTTCGACTTGGACTGTAGACTCGTTTGCCGTCGGTAAAAGTAAGACGGTTGACTTGTCGACAAAGATTTCCAAGGCAGGGACGAAGGTGGTCTTGGTTGCCCAGGCCGTTGGCGGAAAGACGAAGAAATCCGGAACGTTCTACTACCATCCCGATTCGACGTTGACTGCAAGCTATAAGGTTTCGGGGACAACCCTGAACGTTAAGCTGACCCAGGTGTAGTCAAAAAGGTTCTTGACCTTTTATGTAGCCAAGGGCGAGTCTCGTTAATACGAGGCTCGTTCTTTTTTTTGTATTGGTTTGAAAAGTAAAATTTCGTGCAATATAAGGTTTTTTTGCAGAATGGCATGCCAAGACGCCGCCTATAATTGTATTTTTTCATTGGTACCGAACGATACCTTTAAAAAATGCACATCTGCAAAAAAGGTTGAATTATGCAAGTTGATTTGAACACTGTCGATTGGAAGACGCTCCCCTTCGGTTATTACGATACCGATTACAATGTCCGCTGCTACTACCGCGATGGCAAGTGGGGCAAGGTTGAACTTTCTTCTTCCAAGGACATCAGCATCCACATGGCCGCTACTTGCTTGCACTACGGCCAGGAAGGTTTCGAAGGCCTCAAGGCTTACACGGGCAAGGACGGCAAGGTCCGTATCTTCCGCGTCGACGAGAATGCCAAGCGCATGCAGAACACGGCTAACCGCGTGCTCATGGCCGTGCCGCCGGTCGAACTGTTCCGCGAGATGGTCCACACAGTGGTGAAGGCTAACGCCCGCTTTATTCCGCCGTATGGTCACGGTGCAACGCTTTACATCCGTCCGCTCCTCATCGGTACGAGCCCGGAAGTCGGCGTGAAGCCCTCCGACGAATACCTGCTGTTGATGTTCGTGACTCCGGTGGGTCCGTACTTCAAGGACGGTTTCAAGCCTGTGGATATGATGATCAGCCGCAACTTCGACCGCGCCGCTCCGCAGGGTACGGGTACGGTGAAGGTCGGCGGTAACTACGCTGCCAGCTTGCTTTCCCTCGCCGAAGCCAAGAAGCTCGGCTACTCCAGCACGATTTACCTCGATGCAAAGGAAAAGAAGTACATCGACGAATGCGGTCCGGCAAACTTCTTCGGCATCAAGGGCAAGACCTACGTGACCCCGAAGTCCGAATCC
>CADBLC010000164.1 GCA_902795385.1 Fibrobacter succinogenes
GTACAAGTATTTGCCGCTGCAAAGCTCACCAAAAACAGTAAGCTAAATATGACTTTTTTCATCGGTGTCTCTTAAACTTTTGTAAAAAATTATATATTAAAAATAGAAATAATAAGGGATTTTGTTTTGAAACTGCGGGTAGCGGTCATAGTCTTTGTTTCGGTGTGTGCACTTTTTGCGGTGGATGCGTTTATGCTTCCTCCGGTCACGCCCGAACTCAAGAAAGAGGCGCACGAGTACTTCAACAACGAATGCAAGGGATGCCACCGCTGGGCGCGCAAGTTCGCCGCCCCGCCCATGAAAGACAATGTGGAACACTATGCCGAGAATCCGGAAGGCATGGTTCTCTACCTGATGCATCCGACTCCGCAGCACCCCGAAGAATGGCCCGCCATGGAAATCACTCCGCTTACCGAAGAGCAGGCGAAAATGATGACGGCATGGCTCCTGTATATCCTAAAGAATCCCGATGACCCGGGACGGCCAAAGTAGACGAGAGAACGGCGCTACGCGCCTACAGACGAAAGACGAGAGAATGTGAGAAAAGAGAAGGGAAAGAATACAAGAATTTTTAAATGGTCGGCGATTTGTTTTGCCGTCGTATTCTCCTTTTTCTTGGCGGATTTCTTGATGGGGGAGCCGCGCGTTCCCGAACGTGCCGCGGGCGAGATTCCCTTTGACCACGCCCTCCATGGTGATTCCATCGGCATGGACTGTGCCGCCTGCCATTCGGGTGCGAATGCCCGCGCCAACGCTTTTATGCCTTCGAAGGCGGACTGCATGGACTGCCACAGGCTCCCGCTTACCGAAAAACCTGGGATCGAAACGCTCGATTCCGTACTTGCGAAAGCCGATGAACAGCCGTGGACGCACAAGCGCTTTTTGCCGGAACACGTGGTGTTCCATCACGGCGTCCATTACGCGGCGGGAGTCGCGTGCAGCGATTGCCATGGCGAAGGGTACATGAAGAACCGCTACGGTGGCGAAAAATTTGACATGCAGACATGCCTCAAGTGTCACAGGGGCGAAACGTTCAAGGAAAAAGGCTTCAAACCGGCGGCCACATACTGCGCCGCTTGCCACCGCTGAGGGGCATAGGTATCTTATGGGTATGGATCGTCGCGAATTCATCAAGAGCTGCTCGCTGGTTGCCATGATGGGCTTGCTTTTCGGCTGCCGCAAGGTCTCGCTGGAGGCGCTTGCCGCGGAGCCTTCCCTCGGTCAATTCGAGGACGAGGTAAAACTCGCGATGTCGCTTTCGAAAAAGCATCTCGACCTGGTGCGCGTTCCTATGCCCGGAATGTTGGATATCCCGGGAGCGTCTTCGGTGAACCGCTTCGGCATGGCGATAGATTTGGACCTCTGTAACGGATGCGGCAAGTGCATTTTGGCATGCAATGTTGAGAACAATGTGCCGCTTGTACCCGCCGAAGATGCCGGGCGCGGACGGTTTATGCACTGGGTGGAAATGCGCGGTGGAGCGCCCCTCATGTGCGCCCATTGTGGCAAGGCCCCGTGCGAACGTGTTTGCCCGACGGGGGCCGCGAACCATACGCCCGACGGCCTGAGCGCCATGATGTACAAGCGTTGCACCGGTAGCCGATTCTGTGGCGCTAACTGCCCCGTACAGGCGCGCAAGTTCAATTTTAATGATGCCCGCAAGCTTGGGCTTGCCCGTCAGTTCAACAAGGAAGTACCGCTTCGCGACAAGGGCGTCATGGAAAAATGCAGCCTTTGCCTGCACCGCCTCCAAGATGACCGCCTCAAGTTCAAGCGAAAAGTCCCCGCTTGTCCAGCTGACAAAGGCGCGAGTCTTGTATGCGCCGCGTGAACTTGCCGACCTCGATCCGTCTGTCGTGTTTATGCGGGGGAGGCGCTGATGTTCCGTGCGTTGATGATTGCGGGCCTGGCGCTGTTTTTGCCCGGGGCGTGCGCCCTGGGGTATTCGGTGTTTCAGGGGCCGTCGTCGTGGATGACGGATGCCCATACCTTCTGGGGAACGCCGATAAGCCTTTTCGTGTTCTGGATTGGGCTTGCGCATGCGGGGACGCTCCTTTCGGCGGTGTTCCTCGCGCTCGATATCCGGCTTGACAGGCGTACGGCCCTGATTGCGGAACTTTCGACGCTCGTGAGCCTTGCGATTGCGGCGGTTTTCCCGCTCATGCATCTGGGCGTTATCGAGAATTTCTACATGGTGGCGCCGCTTCTGGATGCTCGCGGCAACATCGCGAACGTGCGCTCGCCCTTGGTGTGGGATTTCTGCTGCATCGCGGTCTATGCGGTGCTTTCGCTGTTGTTCTTTGCGACCCACCTCAAGGCGCGCAGCTACCCGGCGCTTGACATGTTCCGCAAGCCCATGGCGTGGCTCTTGTTCCCGCTGGTGCTCTGGGTGCATACGGTGGTGAGTCTCGATTTCGCGGCGACGTTCGTGCCGGAGTGGCGCGGCGCCTTTTTCCCGGTGTACTTTATCGCGGGCGCCATATTCTCGGGCCTTGCGCTGGTGAACTTGCTCTTGTGTACCGAGGGTTACCGCGTACGCCTTTTGGAACGCCTCCAGCTAATCTGCTCGTGGATCCTTTGCGCCATCTGGATTTGGGACTACATGCTCAAGGGTTCGTTCTGCACGTCGGCCTTTGTCTTTGCGGGCGTTCTCCCGCAGTTCCGCATGGTCTCCGCCATTCGCGAGAACAAGTGGGGGCGCGTGGCGATTTCGTTGAGCATTCTGCTTGGGCTTTTCCTCGAGAGGCAATTCCTTGTTTCGCCTGAATTCGGTTCGCCGGCTTCATCTTCGCTTGGCTGGGTGGATTGGGGACTGCTCGCTTTTTCTGCCGGCGCGTTCGTGCTCCTGTTTTGGGGAATTCAGTATTCCTTGAAGCGCTTTATGGAAGTGGACGGCTCGTACTTTGGCGAAGTCGACGGTAGCGACATGGCGGAAGTCGAGGAGGCTGAACTCAGGGATTCCCCGGTGGTGTACGGTGTCGAAAAATCGAAGAAGGGATTCTATGTGCATCCCTGGTCTTCCGAGGAATACTACGTTTTGCGCTTGCCGCTTTTGGTTGGGTTCGCGGTGACGATTGCCTTTATGTTCTGGGCGATAGAACGGCTTCCGTTCGAGAATGTGGAATTCTCGCTTGCGCATGTGGTTCCGCTGCTGTATCCTTTGATAGCCTTGGTGGCGGTAATTGTCTTGTATGCACGTGCTTACTTTGTCCAGAAAGTCTTTGCGTTGCACCGGCTAGAAAAGATTGTTGCCGCCGCATTGCTTGTATTGGCGGGGGCGTGTGCGGGAACGTTCTATGCGGGCGGTTCTTCCGAAGGGAGTGCCGATGCCCGGAAGTCGGCATCGGAGTTTGGCGACTTGGACCTTGTCGGGGCGGCCTGGAATGCCCGCTGTGCCACGTGCCATGGAACCGACGGGAAGTTCAACGAGAAGTTCGTGCGGGAATTCTACCCGGTGCCGCAAAAGCTTGACTTGCAGCGCGTAGATTCTCTCGGGGTGGACTCGCTTGTGAATGTCGTGCTGAACGGGCGAGGCAACATGAACCCCTATGCGGGGCGCTTGACTTACGACGAGGCCCGCGCGCTTGTGAATTACATGCGTTCGCTTGCGGTGCGTGATTCCGCGGTTGCAGCTTCGGCTGCCGGCAAACAGGAGGTGGCAAATGACTCCACTCCTTAACGCGTTCGCGTGCCTGTTGGCTCTAGGTTGCGCTCTGTTCCTTTGGCGCGAAAAGTCTTCGCCGTACCGCAACGGTGCGCTGCTTGCCGGATTCCTGCTGCTGTTCGGTGTGTTTACCTATTTTGGCGCTGCCGATTCGCTTGTTACGGACCCTTCGCTGGAACATTACCCGTTCCGCATGTTGGCGCTGTGCCTTTGTTTTTCGACTACGTCGCTCCCGCTATACCGCAGGCGCTACCTGGTGCTAGCGCAAGTGCTGTGGCTGTGGATTGAACTGTTCGGCGGGATTGCGCTCTATTACCGCGGTTTCGATGTCGCATGGACGCGCATCGCGGCTATCGCGGGGCTTGCGCTTGGCAGTACGTTCCTTTCGCGCATCAGTCGCGAGATGGAATTCTGCCTGATGGTGCTCTGGCTTGCCGTCTGGGTGTTCTTCTAGACTGTAGCGCGACTATATGAGTTCACCGCGGATAACGTCGATCTTGCCGCCGATGAGGCTCACGATGTTTGTCGGGTTAATCTCGATGTTGCCGCAATCGACCATCATGTCGACGGAATGCTGGAACGTGTTCCACAAATCATCGACGTCGTAGATGTCTTCTTCCGAAAGTTTGGCGGCCGTGCTCAGGATGGGCTTGTCGAAATGCTGGAAAAGTTCCTTGAAGAACGGGTGCGTCGGCATACGGATGCCTATTTCGGGGCGCTTGACGTCGAGCCTGCGGGCGATATGCGGGTCGGCGGGCAGAATGAACGTGTAAGGGCCGGGAACGTGCGGCTTCATGATGTTGAACGCGAAATTGTCGACGCGTGCGTAGTCGGTAGCGGCGCGGATGCTCGGCACGATGAGCGCCATGAAGAATTTCTTCATCGGCTTCTTGAGCGCGTAGAGCTTGTGGATGGCCTTCGGGGATTCGGCGTTGCACCCGATGGCGTATCCCGACTCGGTCGGGTAGAGCACCAGGGCGTCGTCTTCGAGAGCCGCGGCGGCGAGCTTGACGATGCGCGCTTGCGGATTATCTGGATGAACTTCGAATCGCATGCGCGAAATATAAAAAAGGTTTTCGCGTTCGGCCCGGATTTTAGCATTGCGGTATGACTTGTGTCCCCTCGAAGGCGTTCTTGAAGTGGCTGAACTGCAGGGGGCGCTGGTAGACGCGTGCTTGCGTCCCCAGGAAGTGACATGCGGTCTGCCAGATTTTCCGCTGCTTTTCGCGGTTCACGCGAGCCGCCGGGTTGCCCTGCTGGTTGTTCCATACGGATTTGACTTCCACGAAGACGATAGTTTCGCCTTCGCGCGCGACGATATCGAGTTCGCCACCCCGGAACGCGTAGTTGCGCGCGAGAATCTCGTAGCCGAGCCGCTTGAGAAACGCCACTGCCTGCGTCTCGATGAAGTTTCCCTTCGTGCGGTTTTTCTGCTTACTTCTTGCTTGGTCCATGTCGACTCCTTTATAAAAAAAGGACACGCGACCAGGTCGCATGTCCGTAATAGTGAAAGTCTTCCCTTGCGGGGTATCTAGCTTGGCTTAAAGTTCCATTCCCAGGAGGCGGATTTCGGAAATCGCGAAGTCCTTGTTCTCGGCTTCGTAAATCTCGTCGAGATAAATCTTGATTTCCGAGGTTTCCATGGCCTGGATTTTGGGGTACTGCATTCCCTTGATGTTGTCGAGTGTGATTCTCTGCTTGAATCCGTCCTTGGTTTCGAGCGTGAGCTGCTTGGGCTTCTTGAAAATGCGGAAGCGGTCGCCCAAGGCATCGTCGACGGATTTCTGGTAGCCGACGGCAAGGCCTATGTGTGTGATGAGCGTGCTTTTCTTGAAGTAGAGCGTGAGTACCGGATTCTGCGGCTTGGGCGGCATGGTGTTGAGCCATGCGGTCTTGAGGTCACCGTCGGTAAGGTTGTCTATCGGGTAGCCGTCCGAGGCGTCGGCCTCCATGGCGGTAGTCTCGTGATTGCCGAGTGCCTCGTCCCATTCAATCTCGCGCACCGTGCTTTCGGGCTTGTGCGTGAGCATCAGGAGTATCATGAGGAGGATAATCAGCGGGAAAATCGAGATGGCGAGCGCGGTAAGCCTGCGGCGGATGACGCGCACGTGCGAGGGAATCTTTGTCGCCGCTTCGGCTATGGACGTGGTGCCGTGGCGGAACAGCGAGTGCCTTTTCATCGCGGTAATGCGGCGTGCGCTGTGTGTGTCGCGCGGCGGGAACACCTGGTCGCAGGCGTCGAGGAATTCCTGCATGTCGTGGAATCGCTCGTTCAACTTTTTCTTGAGACACTTGAGGATGAGTTCCGAAAGTCCGGCGGGCATGTCGGGGCGGAACTGCTTGGGGTCGGGAGGAGCCTCTTGCACGTGCTTGAGCGCGATTTCCACGGGGCGGTTGCCGTTGAACGGCAGACGTCCGCATGTCATTTCGTACAAAATCACGCCCATGCTGTAAATGTCGGACTGGAGCGTTACTTCGTCGCCATGGCATTGTTCCGGGCTCATGTATTCGGGAGTCCCCATCGTCATGCCGGTTCTCGTGAGCCTGTCCTTTTCCATCTCCTGGATGTACGAGATGCCGAAATCCATCACGTACACGCGGTTGTCGCGGGTGAGCATGATGTTCGAGGGCTTCACGTCACGGTGGACAATGCCCTTGCTGTGGGCGTAAAGCAGGCCGCGGGCGATTTGCCTGATGATGACTTCAATGGCCTCGAACGGGAGCTTGCTCTTGCGCTGCAGAACGTCGGAGAGCGAGTAACCCTGAACGTAGGTCATCGCGATGAAAAGCTGATTGTCCTGTTTACCGAAGTCAAAAACGTGTACGATGTTCTGGTGGTCGAGTTCCTTCATGGCCTGGGCTTCCAGGTAGAACCTCTGGATAGCTTCGTCATCGGCGGCTGCGTCTAGAATTTTGAAGGCGACTTCGCGCTTGAGCTTTTTGTCGAGGGCCTTGAACACATAGCCCATGCCGCCCTTGCCCAAGGTGCCGATTAGGTCGTAGTTATCGTTGAAGGGACGTGGAAATTTATCGATTTGGGAAGTCATCGTGCTTTTTTCGAACGGAACAATATGATTGCAGTGAAAATATAAAAACCTACCGAGAGGGCGAGCGCGCAGATGTAGTCCATGGCGTCGCCATGGCGTTCCAGCAGCAGGTCAAGCAGCCCTTTCTGGTTGTAGCGGGACCAGATGACGGTCGAAAGCGCCTTGCCGATTTGCTGCATCTGGTCGAGCGGGACTAGTGCGCCGGCAAGTGCCACCTGCGGGATGATGAGCAGCGGGAGGAATGCGTTCGCCTGGCCCGAGTTGCGGCTGAGGGAACTTACGAGCAGGCCGATGCCGACTGCGGGGAGGACCGTGCAGGCGAACAGGGCGGCAAGCGCGGCCAGGTTCGGGTGGAGCGAAGTCCTGAAGGCAACGAAGGCGTAAACGGTCATTGTCTGCAAAAAGGCCGCCACGGAAGAAAGCAGGATTTTCCCGCAGAGGACGGGCGCGATATGGAGCCCCTTGCGGAATTCATTGCGGAGGATGTCCTTCTCCTGCACGATTTCGCGGATGGAGAGGGAAAGGGCGAACCAGTTCGCGCAAAGGATGAGCGCGAAGGCGACGGTCCAGAGCGAACTTAGTGAACTGAAGATTTGCGAGAAGAGGAAACCGATGACGACAGGCTGCAGGAAAAGGGCTGCTACCTTGCCGCGGTCGCGAAACCACTGCTTTAGCGAAAGCATGATGCTGTAGAAGAACGCTTCCTTGCGGTGGACCTTGCGGAACACGACGTCGCTGTAATGCTTGCCGTTGCCTATGCCCATGGATTCGCCGGAATTTTTCCAGCGGACGGCCGTTTCGTCGTCGAGTCCGGAAAGGATGGCTTCGGGGTCGGTGGTGCGGAAATAGCGGTAGGCTTCTTGTGGGCTCCCGTAAAAGCCCTGGCCGCCCTTGTGCAGCACGAGAACCTTGTTCGCAATGTCGAGCGCCTCGTAGCTGTGTGTGGTGAGGATGATAGTGTGCCCGATGAACGCCAACTGCTTGAGGTGCGAACAGAGGATGCGGGAGTTGTAGGGGTCGAGCCCGCTGAGCGGTTCGTCCAATACGATGAGGCCCGGATTCGACATGAGTTCCGCGGCGAGAGCGGTTCGACGGAGTTCGCCGCCGCTGAGCGTCTGCACGCGGTGATCCTTGCGGTCGCTCAGCCCGAAAAGTTCCATGAAACTTTTCAACCGCTCGCGAGCGGTTGCGGCGAACTCTCGCTTGTCCATGGAAGTCCGGGCGCCGTGCAAAATAGTCTCCTCGACGGTCAAGTCCTTGCGCAGGGCGGGGTCTTGTGCCATGAAGGCGATGCGTTCGCGGATGTCCTTTTTGCGGTAGTCCATGCCGCCAATATACACTTCGCTTTCGGCTCCCTTCGTGTGGATGCCTTCCAGCAGGTGCAACAGCGTGGACTTGCCCTGGCCGGAACGCCCGATGATGGCGAGAATTTCTCCGGCGGGGAGTTCAAAGTTCACATCGTGCAGCAAGCGCCTCTTGCCGGCGAATACATCCAGGTCGCGTACGTGCACGTCAAAGCCGCACGCTCCCTTGGATACGAGCAGCCTGTTTTCGTTGAAAGCAATTTCGCCTTGTTCGATGCGGACCGTTTCTCCGGCCTTCACCGAGACTTTTTTTTGCGAAACATCCTTTCCGCACAAAATTTCGGCCTGCCCGTCATCGAGTCTCGCTTTTGCGTTCCCGGCTCCGGGAATCTCGAATACGGTCCAGTCGCCAGAAAGGCTGATGCTGTTGACGTCTTCTTTCTGGTCGAGAATCAACAGCGAGAGTTCGTTCCCGTTGAGTGTCGCGCGGAGCCTGCGCACGCCGATGACGATGATGTCGCCGTCTTTGAGCTGCGTTTCGGTGACGTCGTTGTCGTTCACCTTGGTGACGCTGTTCTGGGTCAGGCTCCTCAGGAACCACCCTTCGCCACGCTTCTCGATGACGGCGTGCTCCCTCGAGACGAACAAGTCGCCGAACCGCAGGTCGCTTGTTTCCTTGCGGCCTATGGTAAAAGGCTTGCTTGCGTCTGGAGTGATTACGTGGAACATCGGTACGGGAATTCCGGGCTACTTGAGTTTCTTGAGGGCCGCCTCAAAGCGGTCGCATGCCTTCGCGAGCGTCTCGTTGTCCGCTGCGTACGAGAACCTGACGCAGGAATCGTCGCCGAATGCGGCGCCGGGAACAATAGCGAGGCCTTCGCTTTCGAGAATGTACTGGCAGAGCTCCACGGAATCCTTGACGGTTTTTCCATCGGGAGTTTTTTTGCCGTAGAACTCGCTCACGGGCGCAAACAGGTAGAAGGCTCCTTCGGGGGCCTTGGCCGGAGTCGGGAGTATGGCGGAGGTGCGCTTAAGCATGTAGTCGCGGCGTTTTTGGAACGCTTCCTTCATAAAGCCTGTGGATTCGCGGCCCATCTTGAGCGCGGCGAGGGCGGCATACTGGGCTACATTGCACGGGTGGTGCACCGCCTGTCCCTGGATTTTGCCGATGATTTTCGCGATGGGGGCGGGGGCGGCGTCGTAGCCGATTCTCCACGTTCAATCATCCCGTCAAAGCTCGCGATGCTCGTGAATTCGCTGCCATAGACAAAGTATTCGTAGACTTCGTCGGAGATGCAGTAGATGTCTTTTTCGACAATGACCTTGGCGATAGCGGAGAGTTCGTCGCGCCCGTAAACCGAGCCGGTCGGGTTGCATGGGTTGTTGATTAGCACGGCCTTGGTGCGCGCGGTACAGGCGCTGCGCAACTGTTCGGCGGTAATCTTGAAATCCTGTTCGCGGCCGCCCTTCACGATTACGGGAGTGCCACCGAGCCACTTGACGAGTTCGGGGTAGGTGACCCAGTAGGGCGAGGGGATGATGACTTCGTCGCCGGGGTTGATAATGGCCGCAAGCGCATTGAACACGGCATGCTTCGCGCCACTAGTCATGACAATCTGTTCGGGCGCGTAGTGGATGCCGTTCTCGCGTTCCAACTTTTCGCATACGGCCTTGCGGACGTCGAGAATTCCAACGGGTGCCGTGTAGCGCGTCTTTCCTTCGGCAATGGCGCGGCAGGCCGCTTCACGTATGGGTTCCGGTGTCGGGAAATCCGGCTCGCCTGCGCCAAGGCTTACAACGTCCTTGCCTTCGGCAATCATCTGCTTGGCAAGCGTGTCGATGGTGACGGTCAGGGAGGCGGCAATGTTCTGGGTTCTGGAAGAAAGCGGGAGGGTCATTTTGATTTCTTTTGCCTATGCAGGCGGTAGCTGTCGAGGGAACCTGCGATCAGCGGGAATATGGTAAACTGTGAAACGGAAATGCACACGAGCCCGAGCAGGCATATCTGCCCGATGCTCCGGAGGCCCGGATGCGAAGAAATGAGCAGGCCGTAGGTGCCGATGAGCGATGCCATCTGGCTTATGCCAACGGTAAAGAACTTGCGCTGTAGAATGTTTAGCGCGGTGCCGCCCTGCTTTTCGTAGTAGGCCGTCCACAGCTGTAGCGAGCCGTCGACGCTGAAGGCGAAAAGGATGGGGAAGGCAAGAGAGCTGTATGCCGAAATCTCGATGCCAAAAAGAGCCATCCCATCGCGAATAACGACGGCAATAGCGTGAAGATGGCGCGGCTGAAGCGGTTGTAGTACAGCAGCAGGAAGAACCAGATGAAGATAGCCCCGACAGCGAGAGACTTGTCGATGTTCTTGAGAATCATGTCGAGGAAGGTGGCGCGCAATACGGGGGTGCCCGTAATCTTGAATGTCCCGTTCTCGATGCCCTCGAATTTTTTCAGATCGTTTTGCAGGTGGCGACATTCCAGACCGTCGTCGGGATTGATGTTCGGGAATATGAAGGCGAATACTCCCGCGTTGCCCTTGTTGTCGCTGAACTTGAGGCGGATGTCCTCGGGAGTCTCGTTCTCGTCGAAGTCAAGGCGGTAGAGGCTCTCGGTAAGCTTGGTGGCGTAGTGCAGGTCGGCGGAATCGAGCTCCTGCAAAAAGCGG
>CADBLC010000165.1 GCA_902795385.1 Fibrobacter succinogenes
GTGGACGTGCGGTTCAACGGCGACAACACCATCAGGACGATTATCCTCAAGTACGCCGCCCTGCAGATTGTTGGATAATTTGCTATCTTGTTCTTGTAACTAACGAGGTTTTTATGCTCGAACGTGAAGATGTTTTGAAACTGGCCAAGCTTTCGAGGCTCGAGGTCGCCGAGGGCGATATCGATTCTGTGAAGGGGCACCTGGACAAGATGCTCGACCACATGGAAGCCCTCAAGGCGCTCGACCTGTCCAACGTGGAACCGATGACCGCCGTGGAAAACGGCGCCACCATCCTCCGCGAAGACGTGCCCGTGCAGGGATTCTCCCTGGACCAGGCTTTTGCGAACGCCCCGGCGGTCGAGAACGACCATTTTGCCATCCCGAAGGTGATCGGCGGCTAACGCCTCTGTCCACATTCGCGCTTATTAGATTTTATGACTGCGGTTCACTGCATCGTCCCAGCGCGTATGGGGTCTTCCCGGTTTCCCGGGAAGCCCCTTTTTAAGCTATGCGGCAAGGAGATGATTGTCCGTACGCTTGAACGGGCGCGCCTCGCCGGCTGTTTCGAGCGCATCGTGTGCGCGACCGACAGCGAAGAGATTGCTGCGGCCGTCACGAGGGCGGGATTCGAGGCCGCCATGACAGGCGCTGCGGCGACAGGCTCCGACCGTGTGTCGGAGGCGGCTCGCGCCCTCGGCCTGGACCTCGTGGTGAACCTGCAGGGCGACGAGCCGCTGGCGGAGCCCTCCGTGCTCCGCTCTGTCGCCTGCGAGCTTGCCGCTCATCCGGATTCCTGGGTGACGGTCGCCTGCCCGCTTAACCCGGCGGAAGCGATGCTCAAGACCGTCGTGAAGGTCAAGGTCCAGGATGGCCTTGCCGTAGACTTTACCCGCGAGGTTCCCCCGGAGGAGGCCCCGCGCTGGTTCCAGCATCAAGGGATTTACGCCTATTCCAGGCGCGCCCGCGATGAATTCTCCTCCTTGCCGCAGTCCCCCGTGGAACTGGAGCGCTCCCTCGAGCAGATGCGCATCCTGGGCCTTCGCCCGATACGCATCGTGGAGAGCCCCTTCCCGAGCATCTCTGTGGACGTGCCGTCCGACGCGAAAGCGGTGGAGGCCTTGATACATGAACGTGAGCTAGAAGGATAATTCCATGAGTTATCAAAACGCAAGGCTTGCTTCCTGTATATATCCGGTACATGCTTCTTTGAAGAAGGCGGTGCCGGATGAACTCTGCTGAGAAGAAAGTCGTCTATATGGCGGTCGCCTTCCTCGTGGTGGGCGTCGTCGTGAGGTTCCTCCCGTGGGGAATCCCGTCCATCGAGCAGGACGATGACCTGCTCGCCCGCGAGTCCGTGCCTGCCCAGGTCCATCAGGTTCCGCAGGAATCCACCGATAATCCACAAATTACAAACAAAGTAATTTCTTCGGATGATGACGAGGAAGTTGCCCCGCAAAAGAAAAAGAAGCGGAAAAAGTCCCGGAAAAAGGGAAAAATCGTCCGTTTGCCGGTGCACATCAACCATGCCAGTGTGGACGAACTTTGTGCCCTGAAAGGGGTTGGACCCAAGCTTGCGGGGCAGATAATTGCCTTTCGTGAGCAAAATGGGCCGTTTTTGACCCCCTCGGACCTGGAAAAAGTGCCTGGAATAGGTAAGAAAAAGGCGGAGGGTATACTCCAGGGCGTAATTTTTGATTAGTTTTAGGGGGTACAACTTTCATAAGTCGTTGAGTATATGAGTGATACGAAGATTTACATGGGTATTGAAGTAGGCGATGCTTCCTTGAAAGTCGCCCTCTTGGACTCCGCCGAAAAGCGGGTTCTCAAGACCGCTGTCCTGGAAACGGAGACCAGCCCCATCGATGATATCTACACGTTCGAGACCGTCCTCCAGACATGGATGGAGTCCATCGAACTGGAGAGCGTGGAGGCCATTTCGGTTGCCATCCCTGCTTTCCGCTCCATTATCCGCCAGGTCTACGTGCCTGCCGAGGCCGCTACGCACCTGGACGACTACCTCCAGTGGTACCTCGGTCTTATCACCAATGCCGAGAAGGGCGCCTACGTGGTGGACTACAAGGTCCTGAGCGGTTCGGCATCCCTCGGTCTCACCGTACTTCTTATCGCGGTCCGGCGCCAGTGGGTGGACGCCCTGCGCAAGGGATTCCGCTCCAAGTCCTTGGCTCCCAAGGCGATGGAAGTTGATGTGCTTTCTCTTTTGAACTTGATGGATGTCGCTGAAGGGATCAAGGACCTGCAGTGCGTCATCAAGGCGGACTACATGGGCGTGACCATGATGTGGCTCTCGAAGGACAACCTCCAGGGGCTGCGCTGCGTGTCCACTCTTCCGCTTGTGAACAAATCCCGCGAAGAAGCTTACGAATTACTTGCTAACGAGGTCATGAACCAGATCAACCTCGCCAAGGAAGAAAACGCCGCTCTCGATATCCGCCAGATAAACATCTGCGGCGAGCTTGCGCAGGATCCGCTTTTCGTAGAAGACCTCCGCCGCTGCTGCCCCGGTTACCAGCTCGCGTTGATGGATTCCTTCTCCAATCTTAGACTTCCGGTGGACGAACAGGATTCCGCCGCGGTGCTCTGCTGCGCCGGTGCCATCGGAACCGCCCTGAACGTGATGGAGGGTGTATGATTCACTTGAACTTGATCGACGCCGCTGAAAGGGAATCCCTGATAAGCAACGTGAACCCGGTTCACGTGACCGACGTGTCTTCGCAGGTCAAGACATCCAAGAAGAAGGCGCTGACCATCTTCTTGTCCGTGCTGTTTATCTTTGTCGCCTTCAGCTGCTTCCTCAGCGTGGCTGGCGTTCCCAAGCCGCTGCAGGGAGCTCTCCCGAGCCAGTACCTCGACCTTATCGGTGCCGAGGACCCGAGCCGTTCTGCCCTGACCTTGAGTTCCGGTCAGACGACTACCGCCGGTGGTTCGCTCGAGGCGCAGGTCGCCCAGGCCAACGAAGCTATCAAGCGTCGCGAGGCCCTTACGGTAAAGCAGGTTGTCGGCGAAATCAACCCGACGGTGCTTTACAACAACAAGCGCGTCGACTTTACGCAGTTCCTGCCGATGGAAAAGATTTCGTTCCAGCGTGCTGCCATGGCGCAGTTCCTGGCGTTCCTGAATACGGCGACTCCGGACGATGTCGGTTTCTCCGACTGTATCTTCCAGGCTCCGAACTTCTTCTACCTGCGCGGTGTCGCTGCCAAGCCCACATCGCAGCGTAGCTTCTTGGAACGCGTCAAGTCTGTGAGCTCCGAGTTCAAGACTCCGCCTATTCCCGAGAACGCCCCGGCAACCGACATTACCGCCTTCGGTAAGTTCAACGTGACGAACGTGAACATGAACGCGGTGACCAAGTTCGTTCCTGCCGCGGACATGCTTGAAGAACTCAAGTCCCTCAAGGCTTTGGCGAGTACGCATAAAGTTGTCCTGAACGGACTGGACAAACCGTCTGTGGAAGATTACGGCGTCTACAAGCGTTACATCTACCAGACTTCCACCACTTGCGACTATCCGGAACTGCAGCAGTTCTTCGCGGCCCTCTCCGAATCCCCGATTCGTGCGGCAGCGCAGAAGGTTGAGCTGAAGTTCGCGAAGAAGAACATGCAGGTGGCGATGCGCATCGAAATGTTCGTCTTGCCGTAACATGCCCATCAGAATTACTGGCGGACTTCTCCGGGGGCGCAATGTAGCCTCCCCGGATTCCATGAAAACGAGACCGACGGGCTCCCGCACGAGGGAGGCCCTCTTCAATATTTTGCAGGGTGTCGAGAACTTCCGCATGCTGGACTTGTTCGCAGGTTCGGGAATCATGGGCATCGAGGCTGTTAGCCGAGGCGCTGCGCACGTGGTCGCTGTCGAGATGGCTCATTCGCAGGCTAGGCTCGTATACCAGGCGTACAAGGCACTCAATATTACAGATAAACTCACTCTGCTCGAAAAGAACGCCCTTACGCTCGACAGGGAAGCCATGTGTGCACAGGACGGGTTCGACTTGATTTATGCGGATCCTCCGTTCAAGGACATGGAATACCCCGACTTGCGCAAGTTCTGGGAATGGCTGAATCCGGGCGGTGTCGCCGTGTTCGAGGCCCCGAGCCGCAATTTGCCCGCATGGGTGAAAGAGATTGCCGAGGCCGGTACGGTGCAAGTCCGCCGTTACGGCGAATCCTCCCTCGTGATTTATCGCGCCTGAGCCATTCTTGAATAGTCGTTGTGATTGAAGGCCGATGCCAATGACCAATGACTAATGACCAGCAACTAATAGCTATATTTACGGCATGAAGAAAATCGCCGTATTCGCGGGGTCGTTCGACCCGTTTACGCTGGGACACCTGGATATCGTCAGGCGTGC
>CADBLC010000166.1 GCA_902795385.1 Fibrobacter succinogenes
AACCGACAAGACGGGTAACGAACGTCCCGTGCCGCTCGACATGGAAGGCAAGGTCGCGCTCATCATCGACGACGAAAACAGCAAGGTCATGACGACGCCGATTCTCGAAGACAACCAGGAACACAAGATTGCCGTAGACCACCGCCTGTTCATCGGAAACGACGGCGAATGCGAATTCCGCGACTCCGTGACGCTCGAAGGCAAGTTCGCAAGCGCCATCCGCAACAAGTTCTACAGCCGCGACGTGAAGGAACAGGAACAGCTACTCGAAGACTTCATGGCCGCCGGCGTGCCCGACGTGAGCATCGGCAACATCCGCATCGAGAACCTCGGCGAATTCAACAAGCCGCTCAACCTCATCGCCACCTACGCTTCCAAGGTTTACTTCGGTCAGGGCGGTTCCGAACTCAAGGGACGCTTCCCGAACGTGTGGGAACGCAGTCTCTTCAAGCTCCCGAAGGTTTCCAAGCGCCACCACCCCATCCGCATGCCGCACGAAACGCAGTTCAGCTACAGCCTTACCGTCAAGGCGGCCAGCGGGCGTACCGTAAGCATCGTCGGCCCCAAGAAGTTCCAGCGCACACCCGACTACGTGAGCTTCGAGAAGGGTAACGACAAGGCCAGCGGCACTACCGCACAGTCTTCCATCAAGTGGACGACCTTCGCGCTTTACGCAGACCCGAGCGAATACGAGAAGATACGCGAGGAATGGAACTACCTGTTGAGCGAAACGAGCCCGATGATTGTGGTGAAGTAGGTGTGAGGCATGAAGGCTTTAATTCTTTCTGACATTCACGGTTCTGCGATTGCGGCGAGGCAGGCGCTTTCGTTCTTCGAAAAGTTCAATTGCGACCGTCTCTTTTTGCTGGGCGACACGCTCTACCACGGCCCGCGCAACCCGCTCCCCGCAGGGCACGGCCCGATGGGTGTCGTGAAAGCGCTCGAGCCCTACAAGGGCCGCATCACCGCCGTACGCGGCAACTGCGACGCCGACGTGGACCTGATGATGCTCGACATGGAAATTGAGAACGAATTCGCCGTCGTGAAAGACGGCAACATGACGCTTTTCTTGAGCCACGGACACATCTTCATGCCGGAATGTTTCCCGGCAGATGCACTCCATACGCTATCGCCGGGCGACCCGGAACTAGACGGAATCCCCGTCAACGCCTACATCTACGGCCATACGCACATCTGGAAACTCGAAAAGAACTTCAAAGGCGTACTGCTCGTGAATCCCGGCTCCACGAGCCTCCCCAAAGGCGGGAACCCGCCTACCTTCGGGCTGTACGAAAGCGCGAATGGCGCCTCCCCTGCCCGTTTCAGCATCCACAAGCTCGACGACGGCAGCGAACTCGCCAGTTCTACTATTGCTTGAATTCCTTCAAGACGTTTTCTATCCTGGGAACAAGAATCTTCGCAGCCTTGTTCAACAAGTGATCGTGATTGACCGCAAGGGAATCGGGATAATCATGATTGCCCATCTTGTTCTCGTCCATGATTCGGAAGTTGTCGTATACCTTTTCTAGATCATGGAGTTCATTCATCAGGCTATCGACTTCGCTCCTCCGGATGCCATAACGGCCAAAGGAGCCTGTTTTTCTGTATCCCGGGCTCTGCGGGAAAATGATTCCCACCACATTCACGCCGTAAAGTTTGGCGAGTCCTAGAATCCGTTTCAGGGACTCCAGATTTTTTCTGTACAAATGAGAAAAGTTATCTAGCCAAGTGCTGTCAAAATCAACTGGAGGATTCTCGAGCCATCCCTTGCCGTCGGGAGCCAGCTGCACTCCGCGGTGATAGGAATGTCCCATCTTGTCGTTCTCCACATACAGGCCATTTTCCGTATACTCCAAAAGATTCTCCGGATAACCGTCTTTCCAAAAATCGTGATTTTCGTCGTAGACAAAGCCCGGATACGATTTATACTCATACGCAAAGAAGAAATTGTCCACGTCCTCTTCCGTTCTCCACCACAAATCCAAGTCCAGCGACGTTATCAAGTACTTCAACTTGTGCATATGGTTCAGCACATAATTTTCGAACAGGAACCTGTTCATTTCCATGGTATTCGGGACTGTCGACATGTTGACGGCAAAAAGACTATCCGAAAAATAGAGCGGGTCGACGCATGTGGACGGGCGTGACGAACCGAGAACAATAAGATTCGTCGTATCCCTGTATCGCCAGAACAATTCCATTTTCGTCCGCAAGATGGAAGCCGCAGAACTTCCGTTCTCTACGTAGTAGACACCGGCACTATCGGGATCCAGCACAAAGTCAGGATTCTTCGAAGCATCCACCTTGTGCATCCAGAACGTCGGATGCCAAAGTTCCGTTCCCGAAGCAAGCTCTATCAGCTGGTTGTTCGAGAGGTTCACAAGGACAATCCTCGTATGGGAACCATTGAAATCCGCAAGCGTCGCCACGACAAGGCCCGACTTGTAGGCCCATTCCGTATGGTCGAACGTGAATCCTTCGGGAGCCTTGGCATACTGGACCAAAGATCCCAAGCTATCCGTCACCAGCACGTATTCGTGAGTCGCGTATTGGCGCCCGACAAGGTCGTGCCCGATGGCGCCATCAAAGTCGAGGAACAGAATGCGGTTCGACCCGTCTTCGGACAGGGACGCATTGCAAGCCTGCTCCCCGGCAAACCAGACCGTATCCACTCCGCCACGCCTAACCCTCAAGGTTCTAGCGCCGCTCACGGCAAGCGTATTCCCGGCGGAGACTCCATCGCGGTAAGCCCCATCGAAAAGCTTTTCAGGCGTCCCGAACTTGCCTCCCGACCATACCACCTGCCACGTAGACGCCTTGCTCCAAACCACCTCGTCACTATTGACACCGGCGTCCGTAACGTACACGATAGCCGTATCGCCGGAAGGCAAAACCTTCCACCTCGGAATCGCCGCCGACTCCACGTCTAGCCGATGGACAGCAACGCTGTCTTCGTTCAGGTAACGCACATAAAGATTCGATTTACCGGAAACACCCTCGAACTTCGTCGAAAAGGCAACCCAGTTCCCGTCCGGAGAGATTTCCGGATGATAGACATCTATCGAATCCTGGAACTCATAGAAATTCTGCCCGTCGGAACCAAAATTGACAAACACGAGATTCCCAGTAACATCGTTACGGAAAGCTAGGCGCATGTTGTAGGTGCCCGTCATGGGCTTAAGCGAAGTCCCCGTGGCAACGACCTTGATATTCGACAAGGCATCCGCATTGGACATCCCGCTCCATTCAGCATCGGGAATAGCTCCGTAGCACAGGCGGAATCCCAGATAGGCATAGCGGTTCGCCGAAAATACCGTGTATACGTCACCGCGGGACACGTAACTGACGTGGTTCGGGTCGCTCCCATAATATCCGCCCTTTATGACCCTCTCCCCAAGGCGTCCGCCATCCTTGCCTCCCGCAAAATTCGTGTATACGGTATCGGCAAGATAAGAGAACCAGTCCTGGACCCATTCACGAACGTTGCCTTCCATGTCACAGAGCCCCAGGGCGTTCCGTTGCAGGGAACAAACTTTATGCCGCTCGTAACCAGAATTACCGCCGTTCCAGCTGTTCTCTACATTCCAGCCGTTCACTGCGGCAAAAATCCATTCAGCCTCGGTAGGCAGCCTATAGGCACGGACTTCCGGGTGGAACGTGAGCCCCTCCAAGCTCGTGCAGCTACCTAGAGAATCAAACTGCGCCGCCGTATACGTATACGCCGTATCCATCGATTCCGAAACGCTCTTCGCATTGGCAAAAAGGACCGCGTCAAAATAGGTCACGCTCGTTACGGGGAGCGAGTCATCAACCGATACACCGGCTGGCCTGCCCAAGAGCCTATAGAATTCGCCCCGCGTCACTTCGTTTTCGGCTATAGCGTAGTCGTAGGTAAAATCGACTCGCATTGCCGGGAATTCCTTCACAGGCGCACCTGCAGCGGACGTCCCGAGATAGACGGAATTTTCACTGGCCGATACAAATACCATCCCACCAGGAATTGTCATTTGCCCCTCATCGTCCCTCGATACCCCGTTGCCACCGGGCGAGTCGCTATTGGAACACGCCACAAAACAGAACATCACAAAAAGGAATACAGTGAATAAGGGGACCCGAATTACCATCATAGTTAAAATTTATTTAAATTATTGATATGGTTTTAAACGTAATCTGGCTTATATTCTTCTTTGGCGCGTTTGTCGCGTGCATGGTCCAGTGGCTCGCCTTCGGCGACTCGGGAATTTTCAACAAGGCAATCCTCGGCGCGTTCGACATGTCGAAGACCGCGTTCGAAATCGCCCTCGGCCTCACGGGTATTCTCTCGCTCTGGCTCGGTATCTTGAAAATCGGTGAAAAGGCCGGTGCC
>CADBLC010000167.1 GCA_902795385.1 Fibrobacter succinogenes
TATGGATAGAATGTACTATTTCCCTTCCAAGAACGACTCCGGATTCTCCACGTTCAGCCGCCGCATCAACGAACAGCTGCAATTGTGCGGCCTGGAAGGCACCCCCGTCGACGACGACACCCTGCTGCCCTTCTACCGCATGGGCGAAAGCGAGAATTTCGTGCTGTCGTCTTTGGGCTGTCCCGTAGGGATGTAATCTCCCCTTGCGTCATCCTGGGGCCAACGGCCCCGGGATCCATACCGTTCCTACAAGCACTCGTCATCCTCGTAGCGAAGCGGAGGGGAACCATACAGTTATACACGAGCTCTTGGATAAAACGTTATGAATCCTCCTTCGGAGGATGACATACGTGAGACGGATAACGGGAAAAAATAGAATTTGAAAGGAGGGGCTTGTCAAAATGAAAAAAGGATATACTTACATCCTCTTTAATAAGCGGAAAGGGACGCTGTATGTTGGCGTTACTTCAAATCTTATAGAAAGGATTATTTCTCATAAGGAAAAGCGGTTTGAGGGTTTTACTAAGAAATATGGAGTGGATAAATTAGGGTATTTTGAGGAACACACATCTATTCGCTTGGCTATAGAGCGTGAAAAGGAATTGAAACGTTTTAGTCGAGCCGATAAATTGCTGTTGATAGAGTCTACGAATCCCAATTGGCGGGATCTTTTCTTCCAATTGCAATAGAAATCCCCCTCGTGTCATCCTGAGTATACCGAGTCATCCTGGACACAACGTGTCCGGGATCCATACAGTTCCTACAAGCACATGGGCTAAACCGTATGGATCCTCCTTCGGAGGATGACTATGGGTGCGGTGAATGCCGATGAAAGGCCTTATTTCGCCTTATAACTCACGAAACGGATGTTTCCGCAGAAGTCCTTGTGGGCGCCGGTGAATTCCAGCCAGGGGTAGTTGGTGGCTTCGGATTGCAGCATGGCGGCCTGTTCCGACCCGATTTCGAGTAAAATGGGTGCGCCGGAGGCAAGCTTGCCTTCGGTCTGCGAGAGCATCTTGCGCACGAGCGTGAGACCGTCCGGTCCACCGTACAACGCGAGCGCGGGGTCGAACTTGTCCACTTCGGGCTGGAGCTTCCCCTTTTCCCCGTCGGGGATGTAGGGGAGGTTCGCGATAAGGCAGTCAATTTTCGCGGATGCATCGTCCGCGATTTTAACCACGACGTCGCCAGTTACCGCGTCGAGCAGGTCTCCCTGCGCAAACTTTAATTCTTCGCCGAGGCCGTTCGCTTCGGCGTTCTCTTTCGCGAGCGCAAGAGCCTCTTCCGAAATATCCGTCGCGAGCACGCGCGACGAACCGATTTCCTTCGCGCAGGCAATGGCGATAGCACCCGTACCCGTGCCGACTTCCACGATGAACGGGGTTTCGATACCGTTCAAGAGGTTCTTCGCCATGTCCACGAGTTCTTCCGTTTCGGGACGCGGCACCAGAGCGCGCGGGTCGCACTTGATGCTGTGACCGCGGAAACTCGTATCGCCAACGATGTGCTGCAGCGGCTCGCGGTTTGCACGGCGGGCAACGAGCGGACGCAAAACGTCAAGTTCGGCGGGCGTGAGCGGCTTCTCGAAATTCAGGTAAAGGTCCATGCGGTTTTTCATGCCCAGGCCGTGGCTGATGATGTACTGTGCATCTAGCAGCGGGTCGGGCACGCCCTTCTTCTCGAAGAACGCCTTGGTACGGTTCAGAATTTCGAGTACGGTCATCTGCGGCATTATGCGTTAAACTTCCCCAGTTTTTCCTGGGCGTTGGCCATCTGCAGCCCGTTGATAATTTCGTCAAGTTCGCCCGTGACAACTTTGTCCAGATTGTACAAAGTAAGGCCGATGCGGTGGTCCGTGACGCGGTTCTGCGGGTAGTTGTAGGTGCGGATCTTCGCGGAGCGGTCGCCGGTACCCACAAGCGCCTTGCGGTTCGCGGCCTCTTCCTGTTCCTTTTTCGCGATGAGCGCGTCAAGAATCTTGGAACGCAGCATTTCCATGGCGTGCAAGCGGTTCTGCAACTGGCTACGTTCTGTCTGGCAGCTCACCACCACGCCCGTCGGGATATGCGTGAGTCGCACGGCGGAGTCCGTCTTGTTGATGTACTGACCGCCGGCACCCGAGGAACGGTAGGTGTCCATGTGGATGTCCGACTCGCGGATGTCCACGTCCACCTCTTCGGCTTCGGGCAAAATGGCGACTGTAGCCGCCGACGTATGTACGCGGCCCTGCGTCTCGGTCTCGGGCACGCGCTGCACGCGGTGCACACCGCTCTCGAACTTGAGCGTGCCGTACACGCTGTCGCCCTCGATAAACACGCGGATTTCCTTGTAGCCGCCCACGGTGCCTTCGCTCGCGTCCTGGATGGTCATCTTCCAGCCCATCTTGTCGCAGTAGCCGCGGTACATGCGGAACAGGTCGCCCGCAAAGAGTGCGGATTCGTCGCCGCCCGTGCCGCCACGGATTTCGAGCGTCGCGTTGCGGTAGTCCCACGGGTCCTTCGGCACCATCAATATCTGCAGCTCGTCGGTAAGCGCCGGGAGCCTCTTCTCGATATCCGAAATCTCTTCTTTAGCCATCGCGACCATCTCGGGGTCGCTGTCGCCGAGCGCGGCCTTGCATTCCTCGAGGTTGTTCACCGTCTGCAGGTATTCACGGGCCTTCTGCACGGCCTTCTCGATGCCCTTGTACTGCTTGTGAATCTTGTTGTAGCGGGCCTGGTCGGCCAAGACGTCGGGATTCCCGAGCTCCGATTCCAGTTCCTCGTACTTTTCAATCAGTTTTTGCGCCTTTTCTTTCATCGAGGGGTAAATTTAGAAAAATCCGACCTCGGTGGCGCGTCACACTTCCCGACTTCCGTCGATAATCCACTTGCAAAGCTCGGTAATCCCCTCGTAATCGGGGAGATTACGTACAAAGTTTTGCGATTTGCAGCGCTCGATAAAGTTGCTCCAGGCCGTCTCGTTCTTGGCCTCGAGCCCCAGGTGCTCCTCGATGGCCCCGCGGGTCCATACCCAGATTCCCTGGCTGCGCAGTTTAGCGTGGATGCTGCGGATAGGCTTGTCGGCCTCGGGCATGGCGGCCATCATGGCGTACGCCTTCGATGCCGAAATGTTGCTGTGCTTGTTCACGGGCAGTCCGTTCACCAGGCGCAGGTGGTTATGGAACGCGAGTTCGCGGAAAAGGTTCCGGCACATCTTGATGTCGGGATCGTTCGCCTCCAAAAAGCCGTCGCGCGTGGCCGTGGTGAATGCGTAGTCCAGGTCCACGATGGAACGCACGGGCATGTCCATCGCGTCCAAAACCTGCATGCTCTTGCGCGTGTTGCTCACGCCGCCCTGGCGTACGAGTGCGCATTTGATAAGCGCGAAACTCTGCCCCGTGATGCGTTCGAAAAGGGCGGGCAGCACTCGCCATTCCGTCTTTCCCTCGGTGAGCAATACGTAGTCGGCGAATAAAAGCTCGTTGCTGTTGGAGAGGCTGAACAGCATCTGCAGCTGGCTCGGCGCGTCCTGAATCACCTGGTGCACGGCATCTTCCATTCGCTTGCGCATGTAGGTGCCGCGTTCGCGGTTCTTGCGAATCAACAGCGAGGTGCTCACGTCTTCGCTCGTGACCATCTGCGCGGAGTGCGTCGCGAAAACCACCTGGTAGCCCTCGTTGGAGAGGTTCTTGAGCGCCACGCGCACCAGCTCCACCGCCTGCGGGTGCAGGTAGAGTTCCGGCGAATCTATGAGCAATAGCGTGCGGCTCAGGTAATGGTTGTTGTGGTGCTTCTTGATTTCAGCGAGGTAGCGGATAAGCGCCATCTGTATGGCTCGCTGCGAGCCTGCGCCCATGCGGTTTATATCGCGCTCGAAACCGTCGTCCTCGTCTATCACCTTGAGCGTTGCCGTCTTGAGGAACGTCTCGAGAGTGGGGATGGGGATGTCGAGCTCCACGCGCACGCTCGGGAACAGCGGGCGCAGCTTGTCGTTCACCTCGCGGTCAAAACTCTGGATTTCGGCGGCCTGGTTCTCGCCGCCCGGGCTCAGCATCTCGCTGAACTTGTTCAGAATCTCGTTGAACTCGCCGCCAAAACGGCGCTCCAGCGGCTTGAAAATCTCGTGCAGCAGCTTGGTGAACGCCTGGTTGCCCTCGAAATCCCAGATGGCGATGGATTCCGGGAACATGCGCTTGAACGCGCAGTTGAACTTCTCGGAACAGCGCTCCCAGTTGCTCTTCTTGGAACCCTTGTGGTTGGGCGGCACGAACGCCCAGAATTCTATGTTGTCGGGAACCTCGCCGGGCACGCGCTGCACCTTCTTTATGCGCAGCATGCCGTTCACCAGGTACGGCTGGACCTCGGCGGCCTTCTCTTCGCC
>CADBLC010000168.1:0-12866 GCA_902795385.1 Fibrobacter succinogenes
TTTTTAGATTCCCTCCACAAGACAGGGAAAATATGATTATCACCAACGCCTATGCGGTTTCCAAGGACCGTTTCCCGCTACTGCTCAACGAATCCAAATACTGCCCCAAGCAGCTCTACGCCGCGGGGAACCTGCCCCCTCCCACCACAAGCGACGGCGACCGTAGCGTCCAATACACGGGCATCGCCATGATCGGGACGCGGCGCCCCGGCTACAACGCGCAGGAACTCTGCCGCAAGCTCGTCAACTCCCTCCGTGGCACCAAAGCCGTCATCGTCTCCGGACTCGCGCAGGGCATAGACAGTCTTTGCCACGAGGCCGCCCTGGAGGCGGGCCTCCCCACCATCGCCGTACTGGGGCAAGGACTGTCCACCAATATCGAGGGGAGCCGCGGCGACCTGGCCTGGCGCATTCTGGATGCCGGAGGGGCCATCATCTCGGAATACGAGCCCGACGAGCCGGCCTACAAGGGGCATTTCGCATCAAGGAACCGCATCATCTCCGGCCTCAGCTGCGCTTCAATCATCGTACAGAGCCGCGAAAAAGGCGGAGCCCTCATTACCGGCGACTACTGCCGTCGGGAAAAGAAACCGCTTTTCGCCGTTCCCGGGGATTTCGACAACGAGGTCGCGAGCGGGACGAACTTGCTGCTCGACAAGGGCGTAGCCAAGCCCGTTTTTCGCCCCGAAAGCCTACGGTGCCTGCTCGGATTCCCCAAAGATGGAGGCCAGAGCCTTTCGCAGCTGGCCTCGGCTGGATGCGAGCTCAGCCCCCGCGCCAAGGAATTGTTTACAAAAGTCAACGGATTCCGTAAAACTTTTGACGAGCTCCAGGCAGAATTTCACTTCAAAAGCGGTGAACTTTTAGCTATATTGACAGAGCTGGAAATAGCGGGGCTCGCCCATACCGACGACAACTTGCAATTCCAGTTCAACGGAGCTGCCTGATGCACAAGAAACTCTACACAGCACTAATCGCAATCGCCATCCTGATTGCCATTATGGCCGTGCAGCTGATTTTCGGCCAAAACAGCATTCCGCGCCAGCAACGCGTCAAGGAAAACATCGCCCGATACCAGGAAGAAATCGATTCCCTGCAAAAAGTCATAGACGGCTACAAGCACGAAATCGAGCGTATCCGCGAAGATTCCCTGTACAAGGAATCTATATTGAGGACGCGTTACGGGATGAGCCGGAAAGACGAAAAAGCCTTCCAGCTAGTCCACTAGAAAAAACTTTGTTTACATTCCCACAACACCCCATTGTAAAAAAACGCCTTACAATGTAGACATTCCCGCGGTCTGAATCTATATTATTTATGGGTTTTACAAGGGATCGTTTGGACATGGCAACAACTACCTTAATTGCATTATTGGACTTGACGCAGCACGGCACTTTCCATGCCGCTGTGTTTTCGTTCAAGTGCCTTTTCGCATTTGCCCTGCTCCTTGAAATTACGCCGCACGCCGCCTGGACGGCAAACAAGGCAAAATAAGTATTACCGAATTTTCTGACCGTTACGCCATCTTGGAGGCGTCGGTACTCTTCATCGCATCCATCGAAGCCTTGCCGGCAAAGAAGCTGTAGGCCGCAGGCACAATGAACAACGAGAGGAACGTTGCGAACGTGAGGCCGCCAGCAATGGCTATACCCATCGCGATGCGGCTCGGGGTGCCGGTCATAATGAGCGGCACCGCGCCCAACACCGTAGAAAGGCTCGTCATGAGGATTGGGCGGAAGCGGCGTTCAGCCGCCATCCGAGCCGCCTCGAGCTTAGAGCAACCGGTATTCGCCGCAATCTGGTTTGCGAATTCCACAATCAAGATACCGTTCTTCGTCACGAGTGCGATAAGCAAGATAAGCGCAATCTCGCTAAAGATATTGAGCGTCTGGCCCGTAATGAACAAGCACACAAGCGCACCCGCCAAGGCGAGCGGCACCGTAAAGAAGATGACGAACGGTGCGCGGAAGCTTTCGAACTGCCCCGCAAGCACGAGGAACACGAGCGCAAGCGCCAAGAGGAACACGATGTAGAGGCCGCTGGAGCTTTCCTCGAATTCCTTCGACGTTCCGCTCAATGCGGTACTCACGCTCGGGTAATCCTTCAGCAAGTGCTTCGCGATGCGGCGCATCTCTTCCACGCCGTCGCCAATCGTCTTGCCGGGCACAAGTCCCGCCTGAATCGTCGCGGCACTGAAGCGGTTGTAACGCGGTAGCGACGGCGATGCCGACTGTTCGCTGAACGTGATGAAGTTGTCGAGACTCACGAGTTCGCCCTTGCCGTTCTTGACGGTAAGCATCGAGATGTTCTCGGGCATGCTGCGGTACTGGTAACCCACCGCACCGATGATATCGTACTGGCGGCCGTCCTTGTAGAACTCGCCGTAAGTCTGGTCGCTAATCGCAAGCTGCACCGCCTGGGCAATGTCGTTCACCGAGACGCCTTCCTCGTTTGCCTTGTCGCGCAGAATCTCGATATGCAATTCCGGCTTGGTAAAGCGCAAGTTCGTGTTCACCACGCTGAATACGGGGCTCTTGCTCGCCTCTTCTTCGAACTTGGGCACGAGCGTACGCAAGATTTCGATGTTCGGGGCCTGCAACACGAACTGCACCGGTAGGCCACCGCGCTGCGTACTGATGCTCTGCGGTTCGAACACCATCACGCGCAAATCAGGGTACTCGTTACCGAGCACCTGGATGGCACGCGCAATCTCGCTCTGCGGGCGACGAGCCTTCTTATCGTCGTTCAAGAATATACGCATTCTCGAGTTGCCCGCATTCCACGCACCCGCCTGGATTTCGGAATACTCGTTGGTGTCCATGAGCGCGATGACTTCTTCGGCAAAGGCATCGGCCATGCGCTTGGTACGCGTGAGCGTCACGCCCTCGGGCATGTTCAAGTTCACCATGACCGCGTTGGAGTCTTCGGTCGGGGCCATTTCGCTACTCATGTTGTTGAAGCAGAAATACGCGATGGCCAAAAGTCCCAGCACCACCGGGAACAGCAAGAAACGCAACTTGAGGAACAGTCCCAAGAGCGCCGAGTAGCCGCGATTGAGCCAGTCGAAGAACGGCTCGGTGATGCGGAAGAACCATCCCTGCTTCTGGCGGCTCAAGAACTTGGAACAGAGCATCGGCGAAAGCGTAAGCGCGCAGAGCGTCGAAAGGAACACCGTCCCGATCATCACCGCCACGAACTCGCGGAAGAGAAGTCCCGTAGTTCCGCCCAGCGCAAGCACCGGCACAAACACCGCCATCAAAACGACCGAGGTCGCAATCACCGCGAAGAAGATTTCGTTCGTTCCCGCCACAGAGGCCTGCTTGGGAGTCATGCCGCGTTCAATCTTGTGGTAGATATTCTCGACAATCACGATGGCGTCGTCCACGACAAGGCCAATCGCCAAGACCATCGCAAGAAGCGTCAGCACGTTGATACTGAACCCGCACAGGTAAAGCACGAAGAAGCTACCGATAACAGCCACCGGCACCACCACCATCGGGATAAGCGTCGTACGCGCCTGGCGCAAGAAGGCGAAGATAATCCCGATCACCAACAGGAACGCGATAAAGATGGTCTCCACCACTTCCTTGATGGAGGCGCGGATGTTGATGGAGGTGTCGCGCCCGTAAAGGACTTGCACGCCTTCGGGAATCTCGCGGCGGATGTCTTCGACGCGCTTGTAGAACTCGTCGGCAATTTCCACGTGGTTAGAGCCCGGCTGCGCCATCAGGGCGAGCGTGATGGAATTCTTGCCGTTGCGGCGGAAACCGGTACGCGTGTCCTTCGGTTCGTAATGGATGTCGGCCACGTCCGAAATGCGGATGACGGTGCCGTCGGCAGCCTTCTTCACCGCAATGTTCTCGAACGCTTTCGGGTCAAGGATGCGACCCAGCGTACGGATGGAAAGCGTCGTCTCGCTACCTTCGATAGAGCCCGAGGGCAACTCCAAGTTACCGCGGCTCAGCGCCGCCGACATCTCGGCACCCGAAACTCCCAACGCCTGCAAACGCACCGGGTCAATCCACAGGCGCACCGTCGGGCGCTTTTCGCCCCAGATGGCAACTTCCGAGACTCCATTAATCGTCTGCAGGCGTTCCTTCACAAAGTTATTCGCGATTTCGGAAACTTCCATCGGGTCAAGTTTGTCGCTCACGAGGCTCACCATCAGAATCGGGTCGTTGTCGCTATCAGATTTATAGACGGTCGGTTCGTCCACATCGTCGGGGAGCCTGCGGCGCACGCGGCTCACGCGGTCACGGATTTCGTTAGCGGCCGCTTCCAAGTCCATACCGGTTTCAAATTCAATGTTGATAAACGAGAATCCGTCGCGGCTCGTGGAGGTAAGCGCCTTGATACCCGTTAGCGCCCGGGTACGACGTACGTACCTGGATAAGCGGATAGTCTACGTTCGGGTATTCACGCACACCCAGGTTGGTGGCTCCGAACGCACCGAGCAGGATGATGACAAGCGCCATCACCGTCATGAGTACCGGGCGGCGTACGGAAAGGTTAGCAACACTCATCGCTCACCTACTCCACTTCGTAATCGGCATTGTGACGGATTTCGCGTGGTTACATCGACCGTAATCGGTGTGCGAAGACCGGTTTCAACATGCTTGATTTTCGCCTTGCCGCCAACGGCCACGAAAACGTAGGCGCCGTCCTTGTCGAGCGTAAACGCCTCGGCCGGCACGGGAATGCTCTTAGCCACTCCCGACTGCATCGACACGTTCACCTTAGCATACGAACCCGCCAACAGTTCGCCCTTCGCATTGTCGACTTCCACCAGCACCTGGCGCGTGCGGCTCGATTCGGAAAGCCCTGCCTCGAGAGCCTTCACCTTGCCGCTAGCCGACACATTGCGTTCCTCGTCCTTGAGTTCCACCGCATCGCCCACCTTGAGGGCCGACGCATAGCGCTGCGGGAGCGCGAACTTGGCCTTGAGTTTCTTGACTTCGCTAAGGGAGGCTACCGACGTGCCCGTCGTGAGCCAGGCGCCCACGGAAACATTCACAAAACCGAGCTTGCCCGCGAACGGAGCGCGCACCTCGGTCTTTGCAATCTGCGCTTTGATAAGTTCCACGGAAGCCTCGGCAGACTTGAGCGAAGCCTCGGCGCTTTCCAAGTCGGCCTTGGTAGCCCCGTCCTTCTCGTAAAGCGCCTTCACGCGGTCAAACTTCTGCTGGGCCAATTGCTTGTTCGATTCAGCCTGCTTGAGCTGCGCCCTGAGTTCGGAATCGTCAATCTTTGCGAGGAGCGTTCCCTTCTGCACCTGGGCGCCGTCCTTCGCGTAAAGGTTCGTGAGCCTGCCCGAGGTTGCCGCCGTAAGTTCCACGTTGTTCAGGGGTTCGAGAGTCGCCATCGCCGAGAAGGACTTTGCCCCCTCGTGTGCCTCGGCAATATAGCCTTCTACCGCGATTTCACGAGCAGGCCTGCCCCCCTTGCCTCCAGGGCCGCCTTTACCACCCGCGGCACCTTTCGCCCCGGGAGCAGAGGAATCACCGCCGCAAGCGGCCAACAAAACAGAAGCAAAAATGGGAATAAAGATCTTTTTCACGGTATTTAGATGCATAAAGGGGACTACAGGTTGCATCAATTTAGAAAAAAGGGAAGCCATTCCCTAATTCCAGCCAAATTCCGAACGCATCCATGCGCTCATGCGTTCAGCGTCAACAGCAGCCTCGTCCTTGGTCGGATGGAAATAAAAGCCAAACGGAGAATCTCCCTTCGGTTCAAAGGAGAATCTGTATAGGTCCTTTTCCCCCATTCCTTCAAGAACATCCTTCGCCACATCCAGGTCTTGGCGGCATTGAGCCAAATAATCCCTGACAAGCATCGGGCCATCCAGCAATACAATCTTTGCATCCGGGTGGAACGAACGGATTTGTCGTACAAAATCAACCGTCGCGTTCACAAATTGCGCCGAATCGTTCTGGCCGCTTGCAAAATCGTTCGTTCCCAAGTTTATCACCACGACATCCGGGTGCCATTGGCTGTGGTCCCACTCAACGACCATAGATGAATGCGTTCCGGTCAAGCCGTACACTTCCGGTAGGAGGAGGTCCTTCGTACCGTCATTGTTGATGTAAATTCCATGTCCGCTGCTGCAAATGATATGCGCTTCAGCATTGAGCTTTTTCGCAGTCTGGCCCGCATATCCATAATACGCGTCTTGATAGACCAAATCAAAATCGACGCCCAAAGCAGGGACCAGGGCATCGCTACCGCACGTGATGGAATTCCCGACAAACTCGATTTTGTGTTCGGGTGGCGGAGGCAGCAACTCCTTTTTCGCCATGCCCAAAACGCGCATTCCATAAAAGAACCAGTCACCAAAGCTGCTTTCGCTCCGTTTATACAGGGTAACCGTATGCGGGCCATAAGGCAAGCCCGATACAACAGGCACCGTAGTCGGATTATCTTCGGGGAAATACAGCTTTATCATGAAAGAGGGATCTTCTTCCCCGTCCACAAACACGTCCAGGTACGCTATTTTCTTGGACCAGACAACCGCCTCCAGGGACGCGCCGACAAAGCCCACCGTTACAGAGGAGCCCGACCACATCAAGACAACGAAGTCGCCCTTTTCGTAATCACCGCGTCCACTTATCCGCAAGGCATCCGAATCATACGGAATCCAGGACCACTCCGTTTCCTGCATTTCCTTGCTAAAGTCTATCGAGCTGTAGTCTTCCCCGCTACACGAGCACAACAACAAAGAGCATAGCAGCGCTATGGTTAAGCCTAAATCCTTCGCCTTGCGCCACATTGTTCAATCCCTAGAACTTCACGTTCATGAGCAGGCCGCTACCGTCGTCGTAGAACTCCGGTACGAATTCAAGGTTCTGGCTAAAGGACTTGCTCGAAGTCTTGCGATACACGCGAATGGCATCCAGTACAGAAATCACGCGGTTCAGCACGAGTGCGCCAACGGACGCCTGGAAAACAATACGGCTGATGCGGTAGTGGCGCATGCGGCTCTTGAACTCGTCGATATGGTCCGTCGTCTCGGGATTGTCGCTGGAGCCCCAGTCCCACTGGATGTCCGCAGCGATGTCCTCGTCTACAGCCTTGCCTGCACGGAGTTGCGACTGGTTGTAGTCCTCGTCCATGTCAGGCGAAGAATTCTGGCCCGCCACTCCACTGCGGCTGCGGTAGTCGCCCACCGTATTCAGCAGAGACACCTTCTTGCTCGAGGTGGTAAGGCCGGCATGCCGGACCGCATAGTCGTGCGCCGACGTGATGTAGCGTTCGCCAATGACGTACGCGCTAAACGTAGTGACCCACAGGGCCAAATCCGTCCAGAGGAACGGCTTGACCAGGCTTTTCTCGCCAAGGTACATCTCGCCCATGCCCGGCAACAATGCCGATGCACCAATCGCGAGAAAAACGTTCTTGTCCTTGTTCTTGCTAACGTTCTCGTCAACAGAGACCACGACCTGCGAATAGGCGCAGGCCGCCGCAACCAAAATGGCAAGCAGGAATCTCACTAGAAGCCCCAGCTGGCCTGGACTCCGACATCCAGTCCGTCAACGACGTTCATGTAGCTATCAAAGTGCAGGCGGTCGTACCACGAGACATCTTCGGAATAGAGAGCCTTGTTGTGGGAGTTAGCCGTAAAGGCCGCATCCACCGCCGAAACAATATGGTTGAGGATGATTCCACCAAAGAACCAAGCCTGCATGTCGGCATAGTCGTTAGCCTTGCTGCGCATGCTGCGGTATTCCTTCATGTGCGACGACGAACCGAGAGCAACCGTCCCGTTTGCCGGATTGTCGGTTTCCAGGTTCAAGTTCATGGCAATCGCCTGGTCCTGCACATCGTCCCAGCCGAGCACGTAGGCGTCGTCGGCGATTTCCTGGTAAAGAGACGTCCTTCAGGCCATCGAGTTCTTCACCCAGGGGCTTCTTGTCGGCGAACTTGTTCATGTGGTTCTTGTCGTTGGTAAAGAGCTTGCCTTTCACGTAGCAGCCGTAGCTGCTGGCCGACCCGTACAGGGCCTCGCAGAAATCTTCCCTGGAACTCATGTAGCGGTTTTCAAAGCGGGACTCTTCTGTTTCGTCGGAAAGCTGCTTGTAGAGGTCGCGCATGCCAATCTCGTAGCGGCCGATGGAATAGTGCTTGCGGGCGAACTTCTTGTACTTGTCCACCTGCTCGTTGTACTTGTGGACCGAGAAATAACCCCAGCTGCCCCACAGGGCTGCTTCGAGAGCCAGGTAAAGGCCGCCACGCACGTAGGTGAACGTGGAACCGCCAACATAGAGCTGACCCGAACCGGGAATCACGAGCGACATGAACAAAGCCTTGCGCGGGCTCTTGTACTTGCCCTTCATTTCGTCAATACCGTGAACCTTGGATACCTTGACCGGACCGAGCAAGTCGCGGCGGCTCATGCTGCTGGACGACGGGGCTTCGGCCACCACAGAAGAAGAACTGAGTGCGGCCAGAGAATCACGGACGCGGGCTTCTTCGACCTGCGCGTTCATGGCGGCAGCATAGGAGTCCGCCACAGCCTTCGAGGAATCGGTCGCGGAGGAATCTACCACAGCGGAATCCGCGGGGGCTGCAGCTACGGCAGCAGTCGAATCGGCAGCGGACGATTCCGGAGCCGGCACACTGCTCGACGAGACTTCGGCAGAACTGGACTGCACCTCGGCACTGGAAGCCGGGGCCGCGACGCTAGAACTGGAAACAGCCACTGAACTGGACGACGGGGCGACCGCGACACTGGAACTGGACACCGTTTCGCTACTCGAAACGGACTGGGCGGCTTCGGCCTCGAACTCCGCAAACAGGTCTCGGGGCTGGGCGAAGGCGTTGACCGACAAAAGGCTTGCCACGCAGGCAATAAGAGAAAACTTGCGCATACAATCTTAAAATAGCAAAAATCGCCCCTGCAAATGCAGGAGCGACCTTTAAAGTTTAGCAGTAGCGAGAATTACTTCTCAGCGACCACCCAAACCTTGACCTGGGCTTCAACATCGCTGAACACCTTGATCGTCACGGTGTAAACACCGAGCTGCTTGATGGGTTCTGCGAGATCAACCTGGGCGCGGGTAACCTTGACGCCAGCCTTGGTAATTGCATCGGCAATATCGGCGGCAGTCACGGAACCGTAAAGGCGTTCGCCTTCCACGACACGACGTTCGAGGTTGACGGATACCTGAGAAAGCTTGGCAGCGACATCACCAGCAGCAGCGAGTTCCTTCTGGAACTGGGCTTCGAGAGCGGCGCGGTTGCTTTCGATCTGAGCCTTGGCTTCCTTGGTTGCACGGACGGCGAGCTTACGCGGGAAGAGGTAGTTACGGGCAAAGCCGTCCTTAACCTTCACGACGTCAAGCATCTTGCCCAAGTGGGGAACATTGGCCTTAAGAATAATTTCCATAGTCTAGTTCCTCCTTAGCGCATGCTGTCCGAAACGAACGGGAGAATGGCCATCTGACGAGCACGCTTGATAGCCTCGTTCAGCATACGCTGGTACTTGGCAGAGGTGCCGGAGATGCGGCGCGGGATAATCTTGCCACGTTCAGAGATAAAGCGACGAAGAGTCTTTTCATCCTTATAGTCAATGAACTTGACGTTGTTTTCCGTGAACCAGCAAGTCTTCTTGCGGCGGATACGCGGAGCCTGCTTCTTATCTTCAAAAGCCATTATTCAGCCTCCCCTTCTTCTGCGTCGACCGGGATGATTTCCTCGGTAGACTGAGCCATATCCTGGTTATAAACGATTTCGCTCATCGGATAATCAGCGAGGGTCATCCAACGGAGGGCGTTTTCGTTCAGCTTGAGGGCAGCTTCCATGTTAGCCACCACAGAGGCTTCAGCCTTGTAGTAGAAGATCACATAGTAGCCGTGCTGGCGCTTGTTGATGGAATAGGCGAGCTTGCGCTTGCCCCAGTCGTCGCGACGGAGAATTTCACCGCCGCCGTTGGTGATCATGGCACCGATGTTCTCGACTTCAGCGTTGATGGCGTCGTCAGAGATCATAGCGTCGATGATAACCATCGTTTCGTATTGTCTCATAATGAGTCCCTTTGGTCTATCGCCCGAGGACCGACATTGGCCCCGGGAGGGTTCCGGTACAAGACCGGTGGGGCAAATATAGGATATTTTTTACTAATTTTCAAGATATGAAGCTTTCCGACCGCGCCATCGGCTATATTTCGCTGTTTTCGCTTATCGCCCTATTCTCCGGGATTTCGTACGGCATGTACCATGCCCACCAGGACGTACCGCACTCGGCCATTGTCGATTTCGAGGAACTCGGGACGCTCCAACCCGAGGACGAGGTCGTGGTTCGGGGTTACCGCGTGGGCTCCATAGGCAAGGTCACCTGGCTCGGGAACCGTTCCCGCGTGCAAATCCGCTTCGACAACCCCATCGTCATACGCGAAGGGACGGAATTCAACAATATCAACTACGCCCTGATGGGCCAGAGAAGGCTCGAGATTATCCCCTCCAAGACCGGGAAGGTGCTTCCCGAGGACTACGTGCACCAGGGCCACTTCGAACCTGGCATTGCCGAGGCTCTCCGCCTCATGGAAGACGTGGGCAAGCAGATTATGAACGTCCGCGAGGTGGTGATGCTCATCGCGAACGGGGATTCCACCCACGCCTCGGCCGAGCAGAAGTACCAGGAAATCCTCGGTACCATAGAAGGACTGCTCGAGAGCGCCGACAAGACTCTCAGCTCCATGCAGCCCAAGATGCGCAAGTTCTTTAACCAGGTGCAAGACGCCGAGCACACGCTCGCCGACGCCACGCTCCAGGTCGACACCGCCGTCAACGCGGCCATGACCGGAATCAGCACGAAAATCGGACAGGCACAAGACGTCATCAAGACTCTCGCCGACGGCACGGCCAAGATGAACGAGACCATCGCCTCCATCGAGCAGTCCCCCGCCATGGACAAGCTGCTCGGGTCCAACGAGGCCATCGACAAGATCAACTCCCTCATGGCCAAGCTGAACAAGCTCATTGCCGCCATCGACACGAAGGGCATCAAGATCTACGACGAGAACGGCAAGCCGGTCAAGCTGGTTACCTGGAAGAACACGAACCTTATCGGAAAGACCGCCCGCGCGAAGGCGAGGGCCCGCGCCGAGAAGGGTGAAAGCCTTCCCGGCGGACCGCTGCGCGCCGAAGCGCCGGGCGACGAATAACCACCGAAACAGAAGCTACAGAGAATGGACATTTCCCAGCTTCCCGGACTCGGGCCAAAGAGAATCGAGGCCTTGCGCAAGGCAGGCCTGAATTCCATCGCCGACCTGCTGTACAATATCCCCCGCAACTACGTGGACCAGACGAAGGTCACCCGTATTGGCGACTGCCGTCCGGGCGAAAAGGCCGTAGTCATCGGAACCATCTCGCGTTCTGGGGTCGTCCGCGGCAGGCGCTCGAGGTTTGTGGCGACTCTCTCCGACGGTACCGGTTCCATCCAGCTGCTATTCTTCCAGGGCACTAGCTACTGGGCTAAGCGCATCAAGAACGACACGCGCTGGCTCGTGGTGGGCCAGGTTGGCGACTACCGCGGGCTCCAGATGACGCACCCCGACATGCAGCCCTTCGACGACGGCGAGGAGTTCAGCGGATGCATCCAGCCCGTCTATTCCATCAGCGAAGCGTGCCGCGAGTCCCGGATGGAGCAGAAGTTCTTCCGCAACCTCTACAAGACGATTTTCAAGTTCCCGAACCTCTCGCTGCCAGGGCTCTGCCCCCGCGAACTCACGGACTACCTGCACTTCAGCCCTGTCATGGATAACCTGAAGACGCTGCACATGCCAGCCGACTTCCCTTCCATATACAAGGCGAAGCGCGAGATGAAGGTGCTCGAGCTGTTGCCGTTCTGCCTGCGCATGGTCAAGCGTCGCGAGAACCAGAAGACCAGATTGTCGCGGGGCTCAACGGCAAAAAGCAGTTCCACGCGCTGTTGCAGGGCGACGTCGGCTGCGGCAAGACGGTTGTCGCGATGCTTGCGATGATGGCCGTATGCGGCGGTAACGGCGCCGGCAACGGGATGCGCGAGCAATGCGCGCTGATGGTGCCCACGGACATTCTCGCAAGGCAGCACTACAAGAACCTCAAGCCGTTCCTGGAAGCCGCAGGGCTGCATGTACAACTGCTGGTCGGAGCCACCTCCCCCGCCGAACGCAAAGTCATCCTCGGCGAAATGCAGATGGGACTCGTGAACGTGGTCATCGGTACGCACGCGCTGTTCAGCAAGGACGTGTGCTTTGCGAACCTCGGGTTCGTCATTATCGACGAACAGCACCGCTTTGGCGTGGCTCAGCGCGAAGCGCTGCTTGCAAAGGGGAACTATCCGGACATGCTCGTGATGAGCGCGACGCCGATTCCCCGCAGCCTTGCCATGACACTCTACGGCGACCTGAAAGTCATCAGCATCAAGGACAAGCCTGCCGGACGCAAGCCCATCAAGACTCGACTCGTGAACGCCGCCAAGCGCGAAGACATGAAAAAATTTATCTGTAACGAGGCCGCCGGCGGCAACCTATGTTACTGGATTGCAAGCCGCGTCGACACCGACGAGGAAGGTGGCGCCAGGAGCGTCGACGAGATTGTCGAGGAAATGCGTGAATTTATCGCTGATCCGGGGCGCAGCATCCCGGGAGCGGCGACGCTCAAGGTCGCGGGAGTTCACGGGCAGATGGCCGAAGCGGAGCGCGATGAAATCATCGCGCAGTTCGCGGCGGGCAAAATCCAGATTCTCGTGGCGACGACCGTCATCGAGGTGGGCGTAAACGTGCCCGCCGCGAACCTGATGGTCATCGACCAGCCAGACCGCTTCGGCCTCGCGCAGCTGCACCAATTGCGCGGCCGCGTGGGGCGTGGAGACGCCCAGGCATGGTG
>CADBLC010000168.1:12914-15491 GCA_902795385.1 Fibrobacter succinogenes
CTCGAAGGCAACGAGCAGAGCGGCGCGTGGGTGTTCCGCTGGTTCGACTGGATTGCCGACCAGGAACTCATCAGCCAGACGCTCGAAACCGCGGACCACCTGCTGAAAGACCGCACCGCGTTCACGGAAGCGGCCATCGAAAAAATCCAGGCGTGGTACGACGAAAAGCCTGTTGTCAACGCAGACGGCGTGCATTAAGCACGCAAAAAAGCGGGCTTTCACACCCGCTTAACAATCGCTTAAAGAAGATTCGCAAACGTCCCGACCACAAGCGCGAGCAGTACCACGTTCAAGAAGAACATCGCGCGGCGCACAATCAGGAAAAACACGGCCTGCCAATGCAACACGTGGTCCGTCGGGTCCACCAGTTCCTTGAACGCCAAAAAGATGTTGATGCATCCGGTGAGGACCATCATCAAGGCGCCTGGGAAAAAGCCTTCGCCCCAGACCATCGCGGTCACGACAATGCCCGCGATAATCGCCATGAAGCCGATGATGATTTCCATCCGCAGGACCGCATTCTTGAAACGGCGGAACTTCTTCTGCTTCAACTTCCGGCGTTCTTCGTCCGTTCCATTCATACGTAACTCCTGCTACAACGAATATGTCGTCGTGATGGAAAAATGAGGTTCGTGTTTGCGCGCCCCGTTCATCGGGAAACTCACATCGATCTTGTTCACGAGCTTGGTCTGCACAAAGCGTGCGCCCAAGCCCAGCACATAAATCAAGTCTTCGCGGTTGATGTCCATCAGGTCCCACGCGGTCTCGCCCACGCTCGCGAAGCCGACAAACACGGGCACGAGCGTCAGGATTTCGAAATCCGGGAACCAGCGCTGTTCGATATTGCCGTACACGCGCGCCTGGCCCGTATAGAATCCGGTCGGGAATCCGGCAAAGCCCTCCGAGCCGCCCAGCGAAAGCTGGTAGCCGTACCGCGCGTCGTCAAAGACATCGACCTGGCCCTTGACCGCCGTAGAAAGCATGTTGCTCGGGTGGAAGATGTACTCGCCAAAGACCTTCCCGAAAAAGTCCCTGCGCTCGCCATGATCCAAGTAGAAGTACGTCTGCGTTGAGAGGTTCAGGTGGTGGTGGCGGCGGCCAAGGTAGAGGTTCGTCCAGAAGTCCAGGCGGATATCGTTGTCGGCGGCACCGAGCTGCTCATAGTTCTTGGAAATCTGCGCCTTGAGTTTCCAGCCCTTGTCCACGTCCTCGGTCCACTTGGCGTTATGGTAGTTCTTGATTTTCTCGTAGCGGAGATTCGAGTACTCGACATAGGCGCCCACGCGGGAATCCTTGCGTTCCGGGAGCCACTCGTTCCAGGCGGAAGCGGAATCGATGGCGTAAGCGTCTTCGCCGTCGGTAAACAGGTAGCGGAAAAGTTTGCCTTCCTGTGCCGTAATCCTCCGGTAGTCGTACGTTCCCGCCACATAGAGTTTGCGCTGCGTCCCGCCAAAAGAACGCCCGAGATGGAAGGAGAGCGAGTCGTCGATAAAGTCCTCGACCTTCATGAGTTCGACCGTCTTGTCGCCGTTATATTCCTGCAAGTTCAGGGAGTCGAGCGGCTTGTCGGTAGAGTAGGTCACCGCTCCCGGAGGCATGTCTCCGCTCCCGTAGAAATAGGCGAAGCGCTGGTTCTTGAGGCCGGCAATCGTATACGCCCACTGGTTCACGCTACGGCTCAGGAACGGGCGGTACATCTTCCAGCTCGCGAGATAGCCGTCGGTGTTGTAGCTGTACAAGAAGTCGAGGTGGTTGTAGCGCAGCAAGAAGTGCGGGGCGCCGTATTCCACCTGCCACATGTCGCGGAACTCGTCGTGGCCAAAGTAGAACCCGAGCTTCTGGCCAAGCCCGAGGAAGTTGCTCTCCTGAACGCCGACACCCCAGATGAGGTTGTCGTAGCTCCACTCGCTACCCGAGAAACCGAAACTCACCGGAACCGTCAAGGTCCAGTTGTCGCTCGTGCGCACGGTCGCGACATTCATGCCGCTGTCCTGCTCCACGGTAATGCTCGCATCGCTCAAGAAGGCCTGGTCACGCAAAAAACGTTCCGCCTCAAGCATCAAGTCCAGGTTGACGTAGTCGCCCTCGTTGAACAGGAGCAGCTGACGGACAGTCACTTCCTGTGTCTCGATATGCACCCAGTTCAAAAAATCGTAGGCAAGCTTGTCGTAGCGGGTATGCACACGGGAATCGTCGAACACATCCCCGATCTCGTAGCGGATCTTGTCGACGCGGAATACGGCGGAAGAATCTACGACAACATTGGCCGAAGAATCCGCAGAAGAATCCGGCACCGTTTCGGCAGCCGCCCATACAGACGCAAATAAAGACAGAAAAACAAGTAATCTATTCACTCTTAAACCCTAAAAAACAAAGTAAATATACAAAAAAGCCCTTTATTCACTCCTTGCACAAGGCGTCCACGTTTTCTAATTTTGCTCTTGGGTAGCGGATGGCCGCCGGCAGCAATGCTGGAGGAAAGTCCGGGCACCACAGGGCAGGATGCTGGATAACGTCCAGGCGCGGAAACGCGACAGACAGTGCAACAGAAAGCAAACCGCCAGGTTCGGGCGCAAG
>CADBLC010000169.1:0-3752 GCA_902795385.1 Fibrobacter succinogenes
CCCAGAAATATTGCAGGCACTGCGACACGCGTTCAAAGCACCGCAAGGGCTTTTCTTGGTCACCGGCCCCACCGGGAGCGGCAAGACGACAACGCTATATGCGGGACTCCGCGAGATTATTGCACGCGACATCAACGTGACCACCATCGAGGACCCCGTAGAATACAAGCTGGACGGAGCCAACCAGGTGCAGGTGAACGACAAGTGCGGTTTCACGTTCGCGACTGCCCTGCGGTCTATACTGCGCCAGGACCCGGACGTAATTCTCGTTGGCGAAATCCGTGACCAGGAAACCGCGAGAATCGCCATACGCGCCGCGCAGACGGGGCATCTCGTGTTGGCGACGCTGCATGCCAACAGCGCAAACGCAGCCGCCGGGCGTCTCGCCGACCTGGGCATCCCAAAGTCCCTGCTCCAAGAGGCCCTGCTGGGCGTTGTCGCACAGAGGCTCGTGCGCACGTTACATCCTGCTCCAAGAGGCCCTGCTGGGCGTTGTCGCACAGAGGCTCGTGCGCACGTTACATACCGGAGAAAGCGCGGACGAAAGTGCCAGCGGAGAAAGCCCGCACGCCTACCGCGGGCGCACTGCGATTATCGAATTCCTTAAACCCGACGGGAGCTACGCCTGCGGAACCCTGCGCGAAGACGCAGAACGCCTTGTGCGGCAAGGCATAACGGACACCGCCGAAATTGCTCGGGTCCTCGGTAGCTGATTACTTTTTGATGCGGGTGCTGTCGGGCGACATCAACTGGCGCAACGAATCCACGAGCACGCTATCCTTCTTGGGGAACATGTTCTGGTAGATAACCGCACGGCGCTTGGCCATGAACTGGCTCTCGCGCATGTTCGGGTGATGCTTGCCGGGGCTTGCGAGCATGGCGGCAAGATTGATGGCCTGGTCTATGCTCAGCTTGCTGCAACTCTTCTTGTAGTAGGTTTTGCAAGCCTCCTGGCAACCGAAAATATCCTTGCCCCACTGGGCGTAATTGAGGTAGAGTTCAAGGATACGGTCCTTGCCGAGTTCATGCTCCATCAACAGGGCGTAAGCGAGTTCCTTGAACTTGCGTTCCCACGAACGTTCGCCGCTCAAGAACATGTTCTTCGCCAGTTGTTGCGTAATCGTGGAGCCGCCAAACTTGGTCTTGCCCGAAATGCGGTTCGCATTCAATGCTTCGGCAATGGCATACACATCGAACCCAGGGTGGAAGTAGAAACCGGCGTCTTCGCTCGCGATAACGGCCTTCTGCAGGTAGGGGCTAATGGAGTCGAGTTTTACGAAGGTATGCTTGATTTCGATATTCGGGTTCGAATCCTTCAGTGCCTCCATGTACTTGCTCATCTCGGGCTGGGAGTCCTTAAGCGATTCCACGCTGTCGTACAAATCGTACACGTACACGAATCCCTTGTAAAGGACAATCGAAGCGACAATGGTAAAGGCGGCGGAATAAAGGATAAGCGCCAAGATGGCGACCCTCAATACAAAGTTGATAAATTTGTACAGATAAAGAAGCACCTTCACGACAATATTGTTCCTGAAGGCATGCCATATATCCTTAATTCTCTGCCACGTCATAGTACGGATAAGATAGATAATTATTTTTTGCCGCCGAACCAGTCGTTAATATCCTGGCCCTCTTTCATCACGCCCTTGATGTTTTCAAGGCCTTCTCCCAAAATTACGGAACGTATTCCAGCCTTTTCAAGCACACCCTGGATATATTCCGTCCCCTTGCGGCCCGCATCGTCTTTATCGAGGCACAATACCACACTCTTGTTCTTGAAAAGCGGAAGCCATTCCGTCTTGAAATTGCGGACACCGGGAATGCCGACAGCCTCTATTTTCTGTGTGAGGAACGTAAGCGTGTCTACAGCGCCCTCGCACAGGTAAATCCAGCCGGGTTTCTGGTCGAGTGCGGCCATGTTATACGGGAACGGGACGGTCCCTCGCAGGTTGAGTTCCTTGGGAATTACCGTATCGTCAATCGCCCTGGACTGGAAATAGAACGCGCGCCGCTGGGTATCGAGGTACGGGAAAATCAGCGGGTGCTTGTAATAGCGCAGGTGGCCCTTGTCGTTGAAGAGCCCCACATATTTCAGCACCTCTTCGCCATAGTCCGCCTTGAGGCTATTGTTTACCGCCTCGTAATCGGTGATGGTGCGCAAAAGCATCTTGTCCCACACGGGCTTGTAAATGCGACGGCGCATGAGGTAGGCGGCCGCGGGCGTGTTGTCGACCGGGCATAGGCGCTTGAGGAAGGAAAGGATGATTTTTTTACGTTCGTCCTCGGAGACGAGTTCAGGCACTTCGGGCTTGGGAGGTGGCGGTTCCGGCATGCGAACCGGAGCAGGGTTGCTTTCGTGCGAATGGGAGACGTACAGGTTCATCTCCTTGCGGGCGGAAGGCGGCACCAGGAACGGGAACTGTTCCATAAGCCAGCCCAGGGCCTCGACAAAGCCGCAATCCTTGACAATCTGCACCAGCGAAATCACGTCGCCGCGAACATCGTCGCAAACCCAGCAGCGGAACGTTCCGCGTTCTTCCGAAATGGATACCGACGGAGTGCGGTCGCCATGGACATGGCGCTGCGGATAGAAACAGCGGCACTTGCCGTGGGCGACATCTACGCCCAGGCTTTCTGCGACGGCCGTAATCGATATTGCCGCCTTGAACTGTTTCAATTCCTCGCTTGTCATGGTGAGAATTATAGTAACTATATTTACGACATGGTGATTCTCGAAAACGAGCCGATGAATAAACACACGTCCTTTAAGGTCGGTGGGCCGGCACGCCTTTTCGTAAAGGCCGAAACCCTGGCAGACGTCAAGGAAGCGTTCAGAGTCGCCCGCCAAAAGGGCCTCCCCTGCTTTATCGTCGGGAACGGCACGAACCTGCTCGTCTCGGACAAGGGCTTTCAAGGCCGGGGCCGCCGTACCGCTCGGGAGACTTGCACGCACGGCGCTCAAGCAGGGCTATGCGGGCATCCACAAGCTCGCGGGAATCCCAGGAACGCTGGGCGGCGCAATTTACATGAACGCGGGTGCGTACGGGCAAGAAATCGGCACCTGCTGCACGCAGGTAACCATCCTCGACAATGACGGCAACATCCGCGACATCGCCACTGCCGACTGCGGCTTCGGGTACAGGCAAAGTATTTTCCAGAAGAACAAGGCCACAATCCTTTCTGCAACGTTCCAGCTGCCTGCCACCAGCGCACAAGGCAAGACCGCCAACGACCTGGAAGCGGAACTCGCCGAATGCATGGCCAAGCGCAAGGCGACACAACCGCTCAACATGCCGAACGCCGGTTCCACCTTCAAGCGACTAACCGCCGGCTCCGCAGACACGCCCGCACAAATCGCACCGGGTTACTACATCGAGCAGGCGGGCCTCAAGGGGCACCGCATCGGCGGCGCCGAAGTCAGCACGCTGCACGCGAACTTCATCGTGAACGCAAGCGGCGCCACGGCAAAAGACATCAAAGAACTAAGCGAATTCGTGCAGGCAAGAGTCGCCGAAAAATTCGGCATCCAACTCAAGCGCGAAATTATTCTTCTTGGGGAGTTTTAGACTTCTCCGATACCGGATCATAGCGGTTCAAAATCCGCGTAATCACCGCATACACCACGCCGCCCGTCAGGCCGCCAGTCAAGTCGGCCACCAGGTCGAGCACGCTGCTGTCGCGGCCTTCCACAAAGCTCTGGTGGAACTCGTCGGTGCAGCCGTAAACAAGCGCCAGCACGCCCACCACCA
>CADBLC010000169.1:3781-8136 GCA_902795385.1 Fibrobacter succinogenes
CTGTTCGTTCGTCAGCGACGAGAGTTTAAAAATAATCGCCATGCAAAGCACGCAGGGTACGGCACGGAAAAACGGATACTTGTCGAAAATACTTTCAAACATCTTGATTCCAAATCTAGCAAATCGCGGTGCCGCATTTTTCTACATTTGGCGTTATGAAAGCACTTACCCTGAAGGCCGGACGCGAGAAGTCCGCACTGCGTTACCACCCGTGGATCTTTAGCGGAGCCGTCGACGAAGTTGTCGGCGACCCAGCACTCGGCGACACTGTCGAGGTTTACAGTTACCACAGCGATTTTCTGGGTCTTGCGGCGTACTCGCCCAAGTCCCAGATTCGCGGGCGCTTTTGGACGTTCGGCGAAAAGGCGAACATCGACCGCGAATTCTTCAGCGATATTTTGGACCGCGCGATTGCAGCCCGCAAGAGCCGCGGCTTTGACATCGACGACAAGGAATCCGCATTCCGCCTGATCAACGCCGAGAACGACGGCATTCCGGGATGCATCATCGACAAGTACGCCGACATCTACTCGGTGGAAATCCTCGCCGCCGGGCCGGAAGTTCACCGCAACACGATTTACGAACTGCTCGCCGAAAAGACGCACTGTCGCGGCATCTACGAACGCTGCGATTCAGACGTGCGCAAAAAGGAAGGCCTTCCCCTCCGTACGGGCGTGGTCTTTGGCGAAGTTCCTGACGAACCCGTCATTATCAACGAGAACGGCATTCTCTTCCCCATCGACGTGAAGAACGGCCACAAGACGGGCTACTACCTCGACCAACGCGACGCCCGCCGCCGCATCGGCGAAATCGCGAAGGGCAAGAAAGTTTTGAACTGTTTCTGCTATACCGGCGGATTCGGGCTCTACGCTCTCCGTGACGGCTGCGAAAAAGTTTACCAGGTGGATGTTTCCAAGGACGCGCTCAAGCTCGCCAAGGAAGGCATCATGCGAAACAAGCTCAGCACCGCGCACGCCACGCACGTGGAGGCCGACGTGTTCCAGTACTTGCGCAAGTGCCGCGACAAGGCAGAAACCTTCGACCTCATCGTGCTTGACCCGCCCAAGTTCGTCGAGAGCAAGGACAACCTGCAGAAGGGCGCCCGCGGTTACAAGGACATCAATCTGCTCGCGATGAAGTTGCTGGCCGAGGGCGGCATGCTCGCGACCTTCAGCTGTTCCGGGCTCATGGAGATGGACTTGTTCCAGAAAATCGTCGCGGATGCCGCCGCCGATGCACATCGGCGCGTTCAAATCATTGAACGCTTCGGCCAGCCCGCCGACCACCCCGTGAATACAGCCTTCCCCGAAGGCCAGTACCTCAAGGGATTGCTCGTTCAAGTCGTCTAGTCCATCAATAAAAAAAATCCCGGACAAAGCCGGGACCTTGATAACATCGGGCAAGAAACTATTTCTTAAACCGCTTTATATCCGTACGCTTGCCGTCACTTACCGCCACGTGGTACAAGCCCGCGGGCAACGAGTGGACATCCATTACAACGCCGTGCGTGGTCTGCTTACGCATGACTTCGCGGCCTTGCAAATCCAAGATGCGCACCGTCGCGCCGTTCTTGAAGGCACTCGCGATTTCTACGAACAAACTTCCGTTTCCGTAATGGACCGAGGTACCGTACAGGTTCGTAATTTCACCGAGCACCGGAATAGCCGTCCTGCCGGTATCGGTCTTTGCCGTATCATTCTTCGTCGTATCCGTCTTTGTCGAATCCTTCTTGCCGGTCGTATCCTTCGAGGGAATCGCATCGTCGGGCTTGAGCAAGCGCCACATCTGGTTCCATTCCCAATCGTCGGGCCAGCTCTGCACCACGCGCTCGCCATCGGTCGTTGCACGCAGGTAATGCCCGCTGTGCTGCATCTTCATGCGCACCACGGAGCCTTCGTATCCGGACTGCTTTTCCATCGAGACTTTCTGGTGAGCGCCGCCATTCCACTTGTACAGGCTCATCGTGATGCCCGCATCCTTCGATTCATTCGGAGTATCGAGAGAGAGGTCGCCAAAATTGATGCGGTAAGCCGAACTCGAAAGCGGCGTGATTGTCGCAATCGCGTTATCGCCCTTGCAGTCGCCCAGCGCAAGCTTGTCGTCCGACGTCTTGACCATGCAAGTGCCAAAGTTCATCGAGAAGATGCGCACCGTATCGGGCTTCGCGGGCTTGGCCTGCCATACGCGCACCCAATCCGCCTCGAAATACGCGGGCTTGTCCGCAGTGATTTCAATGTCATCGCCCGCCCAGCCGCCAATGGCCAAGTTCACGATGATGTACTGCGCCGAAAGCTGCTTGATTTCGGTCGGGCGATTGAAACTGGCGAACTGCTTGTCGTCAAAGTAAAAACTGAGTGTAGACTCATCCCATTCCACGGCGTAGTTATGGAAGCCGGCGGAACGGTCCGTGTTGTCGTCCTTGTGGCCACCGAAAGAAGCCTCGTGATCCCACGCCGAGCCATGGCTGCTGTACCAGCTCGGGTCGGTGTAATGCAAGTAGTAGTGGTGCTGCTTGCGCGACGCCGGAATCTCGAGGATGTCGATTTCCGGAGGCCAACCATCTTGCAATGTCCAGAAGGCAGGCCACGTTCCCTTCTGCCACGGGGCCTTGAAACGGCCTTCGATGTAGCCGTACTTCACTTCGAAATGATTCTTGGTATCGATTGCACCCGAGGTGTAGTCGACGGGAATTTCCTTGTTGTTGAACTTCGCCTTGGACCGGTCCCCAGTAGCTTTAGGATGCTTCTTCTTTTCGCCCTTCAGCTTGAGCGTACCGTCGGAGACTATCACGTTCTCTTCGGCGCAGTAGGCGCGGTGATTATGCGTGGGGCCCCAGTTGTACGTCGGGTTCCACTTAGTCTTATCCAGACTTGTCCCGTCGAAGTTGTCCTCAAACACGAGTTCCCAACCGCTAAAATTCGACGGCGGATCTGCAAAAGAAGCTCCTACGGACAAAAGCGCAAGCGCTGCAACATTCAAAAATTTCATATCCACACTCAATCCAAATCGAAACGATAGCCAGGCAACGTCTCGTCTAAACTATTCCTTCACGCAACGGACCGAAAGTCCATTGATCTTTCTCACCGTATTCACGATGGCGTTGTCGTTGCTGCAATCCAGGTACATGTGGTAAGCGAGGGTATCCGCAGCGCCGCCGTCGGCTTCCGTAGCAGCCCACATGAGGGAAGAGCAACCGTGATAGGTAAAACCGTCCTGGGTGCTGGTAGTAAACTTCATGCCCGCGGGGAGCGCCGTAAAGCCGAAGTCATCGGTACCGCTACCGTCGTTTTCCCAACCGCTCTTAGACTTGAGCTTGCTAGAGCCCTTCCAGAGAATCTCGTTCAAGGAATCGGCCCCGACCTCCTGCAACAGGGATTCCCAGTCCGACTTTGTCGGCAAGCGCCAGCCTTCGGGGCAAATTCTCTGCGCCACATTCCACGTGTAGAGGCGGCCCGCCGATTCGCAGTTCTCGGGCTTATCCCAGTAACACCAGTCGTTCTTGATAGAACTCGCAGCGCCTTCAATATCGAAGTAGTTCAGGTTCTCGGCCATCCATACCTGTCCACCGATTGTCGTAGTCTTGTAGACATTCCCGTCGCGCGGGTCCGTCATCTCGCCATAAGCAAAGTCAGGATTGTCGTGCGTTCCCCTGGGATCGTAGAAATGCCACACGCCAACGCTGTCGGGGTCGTGGCGGGCCGTATCGATATCAATTCCATCGGGGAAAATGATAGTTAGAATGGAATCCAGGGAAGCGGAAGACTCGATGCTGGAAGAAGATGACGTTTCCTCGCCCACGGCCGGGGATTCATCTGCACTAGATTCATCTGCACTATCGTCCTGCACCGCCGGTTCAGCACTTTCGGGCGCAGACTGTTCCGAGGATTCTCCCGCAACGGACTCCTCTTCGGGAAGCACCGTCTTGGACACAGGCGAACCGTCGTCCGCATTGCCTACGGCACTCACATCGTTTTCCGGAAGACCTGGATTGCTGCTGTCGCTACAGGCAAAAAGAGCTGCGGCAAGCAACGCCGACGAGGCAACAAGACACCCTCTCTTCATGTTCATAAGAACCTCCTGAATCAACATCCCACCTTAATCTATGTTTTTACATATAAAAAATCAATAGGGCGAAAAAAGCTACGGCACTAAATACACCCAAAAAGCAAAGAATCCCGGCGCAAAAGCCGAGATTCGTGCATAAATCAAGCGCGACTTGCTATCGTGTACGGCGCGGGAGTTCCGACGCATGCTTCTCGAGCCACACGGCATCTTCGAGAGCGCGTTCGGCCTCGGCGGCCCAGTCGGAATCGGGATACTGCTGCACCACTTCGCGGTAACGGGAAACGGCGCTG
>CADBLC010000170.1 GCA_902795385.1 Fibrobacter succinogenes
TTCTGTCCGGTATTGCCGTCAATCACGAGCCACATGTCGTGCGGGAAGTCGGGATTCACCTTCTTCATCACGCGCACAATCTTCTTGAGCTCTTCCATCAGGTAGTCCTTGTTGTGCAGGCGCCCAGCGGTATCGATAAGCACCACGTCGCAACCACGCGCCACCGCGGCCTGGCAAGCGTCAAACGCCACAGCCGCCGGGTCGGAACCTTCCTGGTGCTTCACGAATTCCGCACCGCTACGCTCGGCCCATGTCTCCAGCTGCTCGATGGCTGCCGCACGGAACGTATCGCAGGCGGCAATCATCACCTTCTTGCCCTCGCCAATCCAGCGGGCGGCAAGCTTGCCAATCGTAGTCGTCTTGCCGGCGCCGTTCACGCCAATAACAAGCACCACGTGCGGCTTTCCCTTGAGTTCAAACGGCGGCGGGTCCTTCAGCAGGCGTTCCGCCTCGCTACGCATAATATCGAGCACCTGCTCGGTCGTAAGCGACTTGCCCAGCGCCTGTTCGCGCAACGCATCCGTCAGCAAAAACGCTGCCTCAACGCCCACGTCGGCCTTGATCAGGTGTTCCTCGAGTTCCTCGAGCGTGTCGTCGGTAATCTTGCCTGCACCGACAATGCCCTTGAGTTCGCCCACCAGGGCGTCACGGGTTTTGGCAAGCCCGCTCTTGATGGCAGAAAAAAGTCCCATTATACCAAGCTCTCGACCTTGTCGACCAGGCCATAAGCCTTGGCCTCGTCGGCACTCATGAAGTTGTCGCGTTCGGTATCGCGGTCAATCTCTTCCATCGTGTGGCCCGAAGTCTCGGCGAGAATCTTGCCCGTGATGCCACGGATGCGCAACATCTCTTCGGCCTGAATCTGGATGTCGCTCGCAGGCGCCACGATTTCGCCGTGGATGAGCGGCTGGTGAATCATGATGCGGGCGTTCGGCCATGCCACGCGCTTGCCTTTGGCACCGGCAGTGAGGAGCACGGCCCCCATCGAGGCCGCCTGGCCACAGCAAACCGTAACCACGTCACTCTGGATGGCGTTCATGCAGTCGTAGATGGCAAGGCCGCTAGAAATCACGCCGCCCGGGCTGTTAATGAAGAACACGATGTCTTCGTGGTTCAGCGAATCGAGGTACAAGAGCTGCTTCACAATACGTTCGGCGCTCTCGTCATCGACACCGCCCCACAAAAAGATGCGGCGCTTGGAGGCGAGGAATTCTTCTGCCTTCTTCATCATTTCCGGAGTCTGGGTTTCTTTCTTTTCGTTGCAGTCGGCCATAATAAATCCTTTTTGTTCAAGTACAATTTAGAAAAAACGTCATTAGCTATAAGAACCTTTAGTCTCTATATGCTAGATAATGACCAATAACTAATGACCAATGACTAATGACCATTAACTATATTATATCACATGCCCACGAGCAACGAAAAATTCCTTGTCGGCCTTGTCGGCCCGGACGTGCTTTCCGCCATCGAGGAGGACAGCCTGAATCCCGTATTCCTCGATTTGCAAGCCTGCAACGCCCTCGAAATCCGCTACGACTTTTTTGAACAGTCGCAGTGGCCCGGGCTTTCTGCAAGGCTCCGCAAGGTGGCGCCGCATGCCATGCAGATAGGCACCGTACGCCTTCACCGCGACGGCGGCAAGTTCCCCGACAAAGACGCCGTGGCACGCCCGGCGCTGTGGCAAGGGATTCTCGAAGCAGCCGAAGTCCCCGAATGGATTGACCTGGAACGCGACTGCCTCTCGCAATTCGCGAGCCTCAAGAAGGCAGCCTCGGCACGCGGCACGCGCATCCTCGTCTCGGAGCACAACTTTGTACGTATTCCCGGCGACCAGGAGCTCAAGATTTTCGTCGACGACGCACGCCGCGTAAAGGCGGACGGCCTCAAGATTGCCGCGATGAGCAACTCCGCGACAGACTGCGACCGACTGTACAAGTTCACCAAGAAGTACTCGAAGCATTTCGAACTCTTCGCCGCCTTCGGGATGGGCGAAACAGGGCGCATCAGCAGGCTCTGGTCGCTCAAGGAAGGCGCGAACCTCACCTACGCCGCGATCGACTCCGTGGAAGCCCCCGGGCAAATCGATGTCCAGACCATGAAAAAGGCCCTGGACAACTTCGAAATCATCTATTCCCAGTCCGATTTAACCGCTTTTTTATCAAAATTTCGGCAATTTTAACGTTTTTATCTTACAAACTCGCTATAAATCACCCAAACAGGCTTTTTTTTGCTAAAATATTGGGTTAAAAAGGAAACAAGGAATCAACATGCGCCTTTCTGAACGTTTTGTAGACAATTGCATTTTGATAAACTCCCCCAGCGAGACCAAGGAAGCCATCCTGAACGAGCTGGTGGATACCCTATGCAGAGCTTACAAACTGGAACATAGGGACGAAATCTTCGAAGCCGTGTGGAACCGCGAACAGAGCCGTTCCACGGGCATCGGTTGCGGCCTCGCCGTACCCCACGCCAAGATTGACTACGTGGACCGCATGTGCATGGTGGCCGCCACTGTCGAGAAGGGCCTGGACTTCCAGTCCTTCGACGGCGAACCCGTCTACCTGCTTATCCTCATCGTGAGCCCGGGCAACACCGTGGGTCCGCACCTCAAGGCACTCTCTTCCGTGAGCCGCCTTTTGGCCGACGGCAACGTGCGCAAGGACCTCATCGCCTCCAAGACCCCGGCTGAGTTCCTTACCATCCTCCGCGCCGCCGAGGACAAGTACTTGTAGTCAGACGAAAGAGTTTTTTTATAAAAAAGCACCCTCTTTCGTCTCTCGTCTACCAGCGCAGCGGTCTTTCGTCTAAAATCCCTTGACACCCCGAATTTTCTTTTATATATTTGCTCGCACCTCGGACGGTTAGCTCAGTTGGTTTAGAGCGCTGCTTTCACACGGCAGAGGTCACTGGTTCAAATCCAGTACCGTCCACTCGAAAAAGCCCGGTTTTGCCGGACTTTTTTCGTTTTCCGGGACAACGCTACTTGGTCATCCCGAAAATACGCCGTGCCGGGGGAATCATAGACAAAATGAAGGTCACCAAGAGGCAGTAGGCTATTTCTACCAACCAGTACTTCGGGTGCGGACAATGCACCAGGCGCAACACGCGGGCATCGAGGTCTACAAGGTGTACGCACAAAATGACGAGGCTGTTCCGGCCAATCCAGGCGAAAAAAACATTTAGCCAGCGGACCTTGGAGAGCAGCCACGAGAACCGGCAAACCAGGAGCGTCCCGCCGCAGGCACCCAGGACGTCGAGCGGGAAAACCGCATAATGGCAACATACCATCCACAACCCTGAATAGAGCGCGGCAGCCAGCCAGCAGGCATACAGCGGGATTTCCACCTTCCAGCGGAAAGCGCCCAGCACGCCGAACCTACCCGCCCAGTACCCGATCCAGTAGAAGAACAGCGCCCCGATTCCGGGAAGCAGCGCCAGGGGCAGGTTCACGACATACATGTCCAGGAGGATTGCCACCGCCGAGAGCCCGAATACCCAGAGGGCACGTGCCCGTTCGCTCCGGACCTTCTCGCATACAAGCGCAAAAGCCCACCTGCACCAGAACAGCGCCAGCAGGAACCAGATGGCCCCGATTACGGGCATGTCGGCAAGGAACGCCGAACTGTGGGACTTGGACCCGTTCCCGTAGAGGGCGGCCACAAGCCAGTAGCTGTCTAGCGGTTCCCCGCGTCCCAATGCAACTCCGTACACAATAAGAACGATTGCAAGCGCGGTCACCGCATAGGGAACCAAGAGCCTGCGCACACCCCCGAGAACCACATCCCGAAGAGGTCGCGGCCGGAAGAAGAACCCCGCAAGAATAAAGAATAGCGGCATATGGAAACTGAAGAGCCAGTTCCCGGTATCGCACATGTGGCCGACGACAACGGCAAGGATGCCGATTGCCTTCGCAATATCTATGGACGAGTCCCTTTGCATTCTTTTGTAAAACCTGTCTTAGCCAATATTAGAATAAATCCGCTTTTTTTTGCTATCTTCGGGCAGTCAAGGCAACGTAACGGCCCTTTCGGGCATCTAAATGGCATGGACAAGACTAAAGTAATCGTTCTCGGGATATTCGCCATGGTGTCGGCGCTCTACGCCGACGGCACCTGGACGCTCGAGGCATGCCTCAAGCAGGCCAGGCAAAAAAGCCTTTCGCTAGAATCGGCGAAGCTCCGCGAACAGAAGGCGGACATCTCCATCAAGCAGGCAAAGACCGGCAACCGCCCGACCGTGAACGCGTCCATCCAGAACACCCTGTACGACCACCCGTTCATCGACCAGGAAGACCATTACCGCCTGAACCTCGGCATTTCGGGGTCATACACGCTTTGGGACGGCGGGGCCACGAGCCTCAACGTCGAGGCCAGCCAGCTTTCCAAGGAAGCCGTCGCGCTCGCCACCCGGCAAACCGAACGCACCGTCCAGGAGAACGTCCTGAACGCCTACATGAGCCTCCTTGCCGCAAGCGAGAACCTGCGCACCGCCGACGCCTCGGTCGCGCTCGCCCAGGCCGAATTCGAGAACTACTCCAAGCTCTTCGAGGCAGGCTCCATCACCAAGAAGGACCACACCCAGAGCCAGTCCAACGTATTGCAAAAGCAGGTCGCACAGCTTTCCGCACAGCTGGCCGTAAGCAGCGCCAAGACGACGCTCCGCCAATTGCTGGAACTGCCCGACAGCGAAGACTTTGACGTTTCGGCGCCCGAGGGCAACATCGAAAGCCCCGACTCCCTGCCGCCCCTGCCCGAGCTTGCCGAACTGCAGAAGAACGCCAAGGAAATCCATCCCGGCCTCAAGTCCGACAGCGTCTCCGTGAAGGCCGCCAAGAAGACGACCGAGGTTGCCGGCAAGGGCAGCTCCATCACCGTGACCCTGGGCGCGAACTCAAGCACCGGGCTGCAGGCCTGGGAATCGGGCGCCTACAAGGACCAACTCAAGTACGGTTGGCAGAACTCCATATCGCTAGGCATCAACATCCCCATCATCGACGGCGGCTCCACGACGAACAAGGTACTGCAGGCCCAGGTCAGCGAAGCCGAAAGCCAGGTGGCCATGCAGGAGACCGCCAAGAATCTCGAGAACAACATCGAAAAGCTCTACCTGAACGCCCTGAATGCCGACATGCAGTGGAAGGCGGCCATATTGCAGGTACAGGCCGAGCAGGAAGCCCTCCTGGTCGCCGAGGAACAGCGAAACGCTGGCGCCCTCACCTACACCGACTACCTCGGGCAAAAGAACAGCCTCGAATCCGCCCAGATTACCCTCGTGAAGGCCAAGTACACAAGCCTGCTTGCCCGAAAGCTCCTGGACCTGTACCAGGGCGCCCTGGACTAGCTCAAAAGAGCACCTTTTTTCAGGTCAAAAGTGGCGAAATTCGCTCAAAAACGCCATGGATAATTTATCCACGGCATATTTTTCAATCAACAGCTATACACTCTTTAGATAGATATATTCCCAATGGGTATACTATGGGATGTTTTGGGGTTGCATAAAAAAGGAGTGTATATGAAAGACTTGCATCTTTCGTGGGTTTCGGCAGCGCTTATTGCTGCCTTGGGTACAACAGCATCAGCTTATACAGTGAGCGGAACCGTCAAGGATGACGCGGGCCAGGCTATTGCCAATGCCGACGTCACCTTGGTCAAGGAAAACAAGTCCACCAAGACCGACACGGACGGCGCCTTCACTATCCATGAAGACGAAGCCGTTGAACCGCCGCCCGACGCCATCGCGGCCTCTGCGGCTCCGGGCTACATCAGCATCAATTCCGGCATTCTCTCGTTCTCGCAGAGCGGGAACACCCCGGTAAGCGTCAGGATTTTCGACCTCATGGGCAACGAGGTGTTCAAGCAGAAGCTCTACGGCTCGGGCCAGGTGGACCTCACCTCCGGCGTAAAGGCCAAGGGCACCTACTTTGCACAGGTCGCCGTGGGTAGCGCAAAACAGACCATCCGCTTTAACGCAAGCGGCAGCTATGGCGCCGCCTTCAGCGAATCCGGCCACGCCCTCCTGAAGGAAGTGCAGCCGGGAGAAACACTCCGTGTCATCGCCGACGGGTTCGACACTCTCTCCGTCCCGCTCGGCACGCTCGACACGACTCTCGCCCTCACGCTCACGAAGACCGCGCCTCCGGAACCGACATTCAAATTCGGTTACGCTTTGAAGAACGAGCCGACCCCGAGTAAGGGCTGCGGCACGACTTCCAAGCTGCAAAAAACCAGGAGTGTCGAAAACGGCGACCGTTTCGAATTGAGAGTCGGCAGCGAAAACCGCGAATACTTCCTCACTTTGCCAAAGAACTACGACAACAAGAAACCTTACAAGTTGCTCTTCGCCATGCACTGCATGGGCTCTAACGCCGAAGACTTCGTCCACCACAATCCGGACCAGGACCATCCGTCTCCGTACTACGGCCAGCAGAAACTCGACACCGAAGGCAACTATATCTTCGTTTCTCCGCGTGGCGATACCGACGGCATGCCGTGGAGCACGAGCAGCGACAAGGACCACAAGTTCATCGACCAGTTGCTTACGACTCTCGAAGAAAACTACTGCATTGACACCAGCCGCGTGTTCATGACGGGCTTCAGCTTCGGCGCCATGGTCACGAACTCCATGGCCCAGGACATGCAAGACCGCCTGCGCGCCGTGGCCGTGTACGCAACTGCCGACTACAACATCTACTTGCCGAAGAACAAGGGCTTGCCTATCGCCTGGATGGCTGTGCACGGCAAGAACGACGGCACCTGCCAATATAACCGCGCTCGTGACAGTGCACTCAAGCGCATCCTCAAGAACAACGGCAAGGCCGATGCAGATGGCAACTTCACCGATGCCAGCGCTGAAAAGCCGAAGGAAGTCGGTGGCAGCGGACACCTCTGCTATGATTTCACAACCGTCGACGAACGCTTCCCGGTCAAGTTCTGCAGCTGGAATGGTCAGCACCAGTGGACCGCCTTCGACAACGGCAACTGGCAGAACACCTGGGTGCCCGAAGAAGTTCACAAGTTCTTCGAACAGTTCTAAAGAGTTCCTCCATAACCAACCCAAAAACGGGCCCCTGTTCCTCAACAGGGGCCGTTTACTTTTTTACACACTTGAAGAAAATTTTGTTTCACCGCGGCTTTTTATGTCATTTCTATTATTTTTATGTTATTTGCAATATTACAAACAATCGAATAGAAAAAAATTATTTATGTTGTCTTTAAAACAAACTTGTATGTTACTATATTGCGTACAAATTTTTTAAACAGGAGAACGAAGATGAAAAAAATATATCTACTTGTAACGTTAATGGCTTCTATGAGCTTTGCCACAAGGATTGGTGTTTTAATGAACTCCTCTTCTTGCGAGACCGGCGAAACCGTACTTATCGACATGGACGTGGAAGATAGCAACAACGATACAAAAGTCGTTGATGGCAAAAAAGAAAACCTTCCGAATCCGGGAGTCTCCCTTGGCGGTCATGTCAAATTTAAGTATTGCGTACTCAATGTTTCTTCGCTCACCCAAGTTAAATTTGACTATGCCGTGTTGAGACTTGACAAAAAATGCCCTTCTGGAACGTACCCTTTCCAACGCCATCATGATAACGAAGACTCTAATAACGCAAACGATTACAAAGGCAAAATTTACCCCAATGTCGTCAATAGTAATGCAACCTTGGAATATTGCTTTGTGCCCAAGGATTCTAAATCCAAAACGGATTACCCCGTTGGCAAAAATTATGGGGTTTTTGCCAAACCTAAGAGCGGAGAGGCAAAAGATAACGTGGTTTACACGAAGTTTAAGGTAGATGATGATGATCGTACCTACGAGGAGTGCCATACAGTAATCGAAAAGGTAGAAAAAATGAAACAAATATGTTTTCAAGGAAAATGCGAAATGTATGGTCCCTATCTTGTAGATGAAAAAAAGGAAGTATGCCATGAAAGAAATGGTAATGAATGGAATTACTACGGTGCAAGTGAAGATATTGTTAAACGAATGAAGAGATTTGCGGATGGGGAAAGAAACACCGAGTACGGCGTAGTCAAATGGGTCAAGAACCTCAAAAAATCTGCCGCCTTTGAAGAAGCCGACGCCCCCATGGTTACGGTTGCCCCTACCGCCCCCTCCATCAAGGGCCTTGACCGCTCTGCGGTTGCTGTGGACCTCAAGTCTGCCGGTGCCCTCAAGGTGTCCATTGTGGATATCAATGGTGCCGTCATTGCCCATGTGGCCCAAGAAAACCTCCAAGCGGGATCCCACTATGTGAAGTGGAACTCTGGACTTGTTCCTAGCGGTCGCTATGTGGTGAAGGTGGAGCAGAATGGCATGGTGGACGCCAAGAGTGTTATTCTGAAGTAGACCTTCAAAAAAACGTAGAGTTCTCTTAACTCAAACAAAGACAAATCATCCATGAACATGGTGATTTGTCTTGTTATTTTAATCTTTTGACCGCATTGTGCAAAAAAACGGTCCCTGTTCCTCACCAGGGGCCGTTTACTTTTGCTTTTTCCTAATAAAAAGTTTACAATCAGTCTTTTTCGGGGGCATTAACTTATATTAACCGTTAACTAACCACGGTTGTATAGGGAGTTGGAGAGGAGAACAACATCATGAAAGGGCTGACACCCATTTTTTCCGCTGTGCTCGCAACAGCTTTTACTGTCAAGGACAATAGCGACAAGGCTGTTTCCGGCGCCGAAATCACCCTCATCAAAGAGAACAAGTCGACCACAACCGACAAGGACGGCAAGTTCACCATCCACGAAGACGAAGTTTCCCCGGGAGACTCGATTTCGCCGGGTGATTCCTCGGAACCCCTCGGGCTCCTTGCCAATGCGGCTCCGGGCTACATCAGCATCAACTCCGGAATCCTCTCGTTCTCGCAGAGCGGAAATTCCCCCGTGAACGTCAGGATTTTTGACTTGATGGGTAACCAGGTATTCAAGCAGAGCCTCTACGGTTCGGGCCAAGTGGATCTCACCTCCGGCGTAAAGGCCAAGGGCACCTACTTTGCCCAAGTCGCCGTGGGCAGCGCGAAGCAGACCATCCGCTTCACCTCGACCAGCAACTACAGCGCCACCTTCGGCGAAAGCAGCCGCGCCTTGCTCAAGGACGTGCAGAAGGGCGAAGCCCTCCGTGTAGTTGCCGAAGGTTTCGACACGCTCACCATACCGCTCGGCACGCTCGACACGACTCTCAAGATCAAGCTCACGGCAGCTGCCAACGAGCAAACCTATGCCTTTGGCTATGCCATCGGCAACGACCCCACCCCGAGTAAGGGCTGCGGCAAAGACAACAAGCTCAAGGACTACTTCAAGTTCACCGGCGGCGGCATCGAGCACGAAGTCTACCTCGACCTCCCCACGAACTACGACAAGAACAAGCCCTACCGCCTGGTGTTCGGCATGCACTGCATGGGCGGCTCAGCCCAGAACGTCGCGAAGAACGAGCATTACTACGGCTACCGCGACCAGAAGGGCGCCAAGGAGAGCACCATCTTCGTGGCACCGCACGGCTACACCGACAACATGCCCTGGCGCTGCGGCGACAACAAGGACCACCTGTTCTTCGACGAAATCCTCACCTACCTGAACGACAACCTCTGCGTGGACACCTCGCGCGTGTTCTCCTCGGGCTTCAGTTTTGGCGCCATGTACTCGAACTCTCTCGCCCAGACATTCCAGCACAGGCTCCGCGGCGTGGTGGTATTCGCGACCGCCGACCAGGTCATCTACCTCCCGAAGAACGCAGGCAAGCCGATTGCCTGGATGGGAACCGTGGGCCTGAGCGACGGCACCTGCCCGCCAAGCATGGGACGTAGCGCCCGCGACAGAATCCTGAAGAACAACGGCCCCGAAGGCCACACCGACTGCACCGGCGAAAAGGCGACCGAATTCTCCGGCGGCAACCACGTTTGCTACGACTACAAGACGGTCGATCCCCGCTTCCCCGTGAAGTGGTGCACCTTCAGCGGCGGCCACCAGTGGGATATGCGTGAAAACGGCAAGCTGTGGGCATCTGACATCGGCTGGGAATTCATCACTCAGTTCTAGTTTTTCCATAACCAACCCAAATAGCGGTCCCTGTTCCCCAACAGGGACCGTTTTTTTTGGCATACGGCTTTCATTTTGAAAAGAATCCTGTTTCTCGTACGAAACAGGCGTGTCTTTTTATGAAATTGGCATGGCCCGTTTTACGCAAAAAACGGCGTTTTTGAGCATATTTTGGCGTTTTGGCATGCCAAAGGCACTTTTGGCACGGCGTTCGCTTATAGGGGAGTGAACAAGAAACAATGGGCGGCGGCGAAGGCCGAACCCGCAACCAAAAGAGGTAAAATTATGATCAACGCACAGATTCTCCCGACTGCATTCTATGGTATCCAGAACTTCCTTGACAACTTGAACGCCGAAGCCGCCAAGGGCGAATGCACCTACACGCCGAAGGCCGACTACTACGAGACCGAAAATGGTTTTGCACTTGAAGTCGAACTCCCGGGCGTGAAGAAAGAAGACATGAACATCCAGGTCGAAAAGAACATCATCACCGTCAAGGCGACGCGTGTCCGCAGCAAAGACGAAAAATTCACCTTCGAGCGCAGCTTCAGGTTGGCAGACGACATCGACACCGAGAACATCAAGGTATCGCTTGAAAACGGCATCTTGAAATTCGACTTGTCGAAGAAGGCCCAGGCCGCAGCACGCAAGTTGACGATCGGCTAATCCTAAAACAAGTGTACTCCATTCATCGTTCTCCTTAGAGGGCTCCCGGTTATGCCGGGAGTTCTTTTTTTATCGTCATGGCGGCCCACGGGAATACACGTCATGGCGGCCCATGAGCCGCCATCTAGCATTCTCTTGGATTTTCCATCGCGAATTTTGTATATTCTTCGGTGAAAAGAGATTCAGAATGTTAGATAAAGAAGTTCTAAAGACCGTCAGCCGTATTGAACTCAGTGTTCGCGGCACGCTCGACACCGTGATGACCGGCGCCTACCACAGCTCGTTCAAAGGGAACGGCATGGAGTTCAGCGAGGTCCGCGAGTACATGCCCGGCGACGACGTGCGCACCATCGACTGGAACGTGACGGCGCGTACCGGCTCCCCCTACGTGAAGAAGTTTATCGAAGAGCGCGAGATGACCATGCTCTTGATGGTCGACGCCTCCAGCAGTTCGGAATTCGGTTCCGGCAAGCAGATGAAGGGCGAAGTCATGGCGACGCTCACCGC
>CADBLC010000171.1 GCA_902795385.1 Fibrobacter succinogenes
AGCGAAGTTTCTTCTTCTAGCGAAGCCTCCGGCTCCAAGGAATCCTCCTCGTCCGCCAAAAGCGAGCCGACATCTTCTTCCTCGACAGACAAACCGTCTTCGTCTGCAACAGACAAGCCGTCTTCGTCCGCAAACGAAACGTCTTCTTCTAGCGCCGAAATTTCCAGCAGCGCAGAACCGAAATCTTCCGCAACATCTTCGTCTTCCGCAGAATCCTCTTCCTCTTTTGTAAGTCGCGACATCAATGTGGGCGTATACCAGTACGAAATGTCCGGCTTAGATTTTTTAAATGCGAACATTTATAACAACGGAACACAAGCTATTGACAGTCTAACGCTTCGTTTATACGTAACAACAAAACCTGAAAACATCGAAATAACTCCAGTTGTGGATCAAACGCCGGGCACATGCCCCCTGGTGGTGGATGAAGATATTTGCATAATGTACGACAGCAGAGGTTACTCTACACCCTGCAACCTTCCAGACGGAACATCCGCCGACCGCGAACTTCGCACCAACCTTAGACATTCAACCCCTATAAGAATAGACAACTCCTATAACGCATTAACAGGAGAATACACCTATTATATTCCTATCCCTCTCGGAAGCATAGAACTATCCCCATCAACGCACATGCGAATTGACATCGGCTTTACAAGCGGTATCTTCCAAAACCACACATGCGAAACACTACGTACGCCTACCAAGAAAAAATTATCCAAGGATTCGAGTGGCTGGTCCTGGGCTGCCCACAAAAAAGACGTGGATGGCGCCGACTACGACGGAATTCCGCTGTGGACTAAAGACCAAGGCGATACCGCAAAAGCCCCGATCAATCCCTACATCGCCATTTACAGGCGCGACGAACTTATCTCCGGCATTCCTCCGAAATACTAGGTTCGCGACAAGGAAGAACCGGACAACCTGCTGGACAGCTTACACGAGATAAAAGGCCATATAGAACTGCAAAGCCCAGAACTTGGCCGAGGAAGACTCCCTGTATTCGGAGTCTTTCTTAATCCATAGCTTTTTCCCGTTCTCCATCTGGGTTACATCGAGCTCAAAACGCGTACCGATGTCAAACAGGAGGCTGTTCGTCAAGGGGATTTCCACGCCCAATCCAAGCACGGGCGCAAAGCGGAAGGGCTCAGGGTTCCATTCCCCCATCTCGTTTTCTTCGTCATCGCCAAAATTGTGTTCGCTGTCGAAAACGAAAGTGAACTGGCAGCCGGCTTCGGCATAAGCCCAGTCTAGGGGATTTATCCGGGCAAGAAGGGGTATCGAGAGCTGGAACCACGTGATGGACTCGGTCTCATATTTAAAGTGGGCATAACCCATGTTATCGAAGTAGACCTCACGATACACGCCGTTATCCATCTGGTCAAACGAAAGGATTCCCAGATTCGCCTCGGCGGCGACCCCGAAAAAGCCGTTGATTTTGAAAAGCAGGCCCACGCCAATTTCCATGTCGAAGCTTTCGCGGTTCTTGAAGGGATCCACTTTCGCGATTTCGGAGCCATCTTCGCGAAGGAGCTTCACTTTCTCGTTATTCCAGACGCCGATCATCCCCATCGAAAAACGGGGACCCAAGAAAAGAGACTTTTCCCCGGCAAAAACGGCCGCCGAGAAGAAAAGGACAACGAACAAAATAGCTTTGGCGGAATTCATACTTTTACCCCCTATTGAATATAACTTTTTTCCATCTTTTTTATATTTATGAATGAGGTTAGAACGGGAATTATGAAAAACATACTCAGAAATATTTATATATGGCTTGGCGCCATCTTTTGGAGCAGGCGGCACAGTTTGGCTGGCGTCATACTTTCCTGGTTTTCGCTCCAGGCTTGCTCATGCACATACGGAACCCCCGATGACGTTTCGGAGAATCCCGGCGGCCCCGATGTATCTGTGGAATGCAAGCCCCTCTTCAACTATCAGGGCACGGCCGATTCCCTTTATTCCGAATGCGAACGCAATATCGTCGACAAACTCGCCCAGGCGGAATCCGTCAAAGCCCAGTATGGGGAAAATTCAGAAGAGTTTATACAGCAGTGGAATGCTTCGCTGGACCAATCGCGCGAAATCGCCGCGACTTGCGACATGGAGCACCTGAAGGCCGACAAGACCCTCTCCGCTTACGCCTGCAACGACGGGCGGACGATTTCCACCGAAGAATACGAACAAAGTCTCAAATAGCGAAATCAGCTATTTTTTTTCATATTATGTCCCTCTATTCAAAAAATACGAAAAAGAGGGACCGGAAAGTAGCCTCGGGCTTTACTTGTCTTCCACGCAACGGACATAACAACCGGCATAGTACCTGCCTGTTATGCGCACATCCTCATCATATCTATAATCGCTGTTCATTCCCACGGTCCATACATTTCCGTCAGCACTGCAGAAAGAAGCACCGTAGGCAACATATGAGCCTTTCCCTGTTTCATCCGGTCTATACATATTCTGAGCGGAAGTTGCCGAATCGTTCTTGGGATAAGTCATGATAATCCCGTTAAATCCACAGCTTGTCCTACTGGTGCGCTCAGCGTCCATCCGCCCCCCCTGTACTGCAGAAAAGCCGAAACGGTTCGTCCCTACGGGCAGCGAGTCCACATCCACCCAACCGTCTGTTTTCAGACTAGTTCCGACAGCCTCGTCGCCGTTATGGGCATCTACGTATTCAATCAAGGATTCCCATTCTGCATTGTTAGGAATATGCCAGCCTTCCGGGCATACACCGCGATGCACGGGTTCAATGAATTCCGAGAATTGGCTTAAGGAATCGTCACTGCATTCCACATGACCCAACAGCTCCATGGCTGAGAACCACATATAGCCGCGACCATACTTTTCGCAGCCCCCCAGACTTTCCTTGACGCAGCCGGAATAAACGGCATCGTTCAGATAGTTCAGGTTTTCAGCCATCCAGTTCTGCGTCCCGATATTCACAGTCTTGTAAACATGGCCGTCCCTAGTATCTTCAAGAGTGCCGTACACGACCTTCGCAGGGTCCGCGATGCCATCATCGGAGTTCTCTGCCACGGAAGAAGACGACTCCGAAGTCAATTGCGTCAGGCATTCGCCAAATTCATGGGAGCCCTTTGTAAACAGGACAGTCCCCTGAAGGAATAGCGAATCGTTAGAATTGCGATCCTCGTCATAGTTGCGCAAACCGTCCGTAGTCAGATCTGTGCAGTTATCCTTCGTGATATTCACCTGCCGTTCTTCGTAGGAACATTCCTTGCCTCCGGCGGCCACGGTGACCGCAATCGTGTAGTCCAGAGAATCGCGTTCCACCTTCGTCACCTTCAGTTCGAAATCTTTGCCGCCCAGCTTGAATTTCTTTTCGCGCTTGGAAACCTCAAGGACTTCAATATCATGCTTCTTTTCGTACGCCTTTATCTCAGAAGGCAGTTGCGGAGAAAGTAAGCCGCCAAGCACCGCGCCTACCCCAAAATCAGAAGCATTTTCAAGGATGGCATAAAGATCCAGCATAAAGAAAGAATTCATATAGTCGTCGTATTTGAAATAGGCCGGCTTATATACAAATTCTTCCTGAAACTTGTTTTCCGAAATGGTCAGAACGACGTCCCTATATTGGGCACTGAATTCACGTTCCTCTTCGTCGCTACAATACAACTGGCCTTCAAATTCACCGCATTCAAGGTTCTTCCACTCGCCGAAAATTTCTTCGGCAGAACCACCGATGTAATAGTGCGGATCATCGGTATTGCCGTTGAAATAGACAACAAGGGTGTCGCCGCGGGTAACGTAAGTGCTCGGAACCGTTTCCGTGTACGCCTCAAACGGGACATTTCCCCACGTAAAGGCTCCCTTGTGCAAAATGCAAAATGCCTTGGTAGTGGAATCCGAGCTGACCGTAATCGTACGCTTGTCTTTATCGACAGTCACATGATCGGATCCGGCGCTTTCAGGAAGCTCGGTACTATTGTTGGTGCTATCATCAGCACTGGACGCATCGTCGCTAGAACATGCATAAAAAAGTGCGGTAGAAGCCAGCAAACAAGTAAAGAATCTCATTTTTTCCTCCTATAGAAAAATTGAAACATTTCAAAATCAGTTTATTTACAACCTTTTAGGCGTTCGCGAACCTGGACAGGAACTGAGCCAGGCGCTCGTTGCCCGATTCGCGGAATACGTGGTCGGGAGTACCCTGCTCCACGATGACGCCACCGTCCATGAAGATGACCTTGTCAGCCACGTCGCGGGCAAAGGCCATCTCGTGAGTCACGATGACCATGGTCATCTTGTCTTCGGCAAGCTTCTTGATAATCTTGAGCACTTCGCCGGTGAGTTCCGGCGGGTCCAAGGCACTCGTCGGCTCGTCGAAGAAAAGAATCTTCGGGTTCATCGCGAGCGCACGCGCAATGGACACGCGCTGCTGCTGGCCGCCGCTGAGCTCGCAGGGGTAAGAGTTTTCCTTGCCCTCGAGGCCCATGCGCTTGAGCAGGAACCGCCCCATGGCTCGGGCGTCCTTGCGCTCGTCCCCCAGCACGCGCACCGGAGCGAGGCAGATATTCTGTAGCACCGTCAGGTGCGGGAACAAGTTGAAGTTCTGGAACACGAGCCCCGTAGAAAGGCGGATTTCTCGGAGCGTTTTCGCCGGAGCATACTTGACCGCCGGGCCCTTCGCCGAAGCATTGGGCACCACCATGTCCTTGCCGTCGACCTGCACCAGGCCGCCGTCAACCGTTTCGAGCTGGGTTAGGCAGCGCAACAGCGTACTCTTGCCGGAACCGCTAGGCCCGATAATCGAAAGCACCTCCCCCGCCTTCAGATCAAACGAGATATCCTTGAGCACATGCAAGTCGCCAAAGGACTTCTTGACGTGTTCAACCTTGAGGATCGGCGCAGATTCATTCACGTTTTCCATTCCACGCCTCACTTATAGTAATTGAGTTTGCGTTCCACGTAGGCAAAAAGCACACTCAGCAAAAGGTTCGCCACATAGTAGAATACACCCGCCACGAACAGCGGGTAAATGCTCGCATAAGCCGCCTGCTGTTTCTTGGCCAGCGCAAAAAGTTCCGTCACCGCAATCACCTGCGCAAGCGAGGTG
>CADBLC010000172.1 GCA_902795385.1 Fibrobacter succinogenes
TATTCCACATGCACGGGGAGTTCGATGTCTTTCCAGTAGTTCGCCTCGTAGCATGGTTCGGTACAATAGCGGACGCCCTGGCTGTAGTAGCCGTTCAGCGGGTCGAACATCTGGTAGGGATCGATACTGATGGCCACCACCGGCATGGACACGTTCTCGTTGATAAAGTACGTGTGGCTGGACTTGCGCGCAACCGAGTCGCCGACGAATTCCGCACAGCGCACCGCCGTATTCTTGGTGACCGTGTAGGGGCTCGTGAATGCGGTGGTCACGGAGGTAGGCTCGGAACCGTCGAACGTGCAGCGGATTACTCCGCCATATTGCGGTGCAGGCACGGGAATCGTAATTTCGCTGTAGAAGCCAGCCGGCGGAAGCAGGCGAAGCTTGGAGGCGTCGGCATAGTCTTCGCTCGCATATACGGAATCGCCAAGCAATCCAGCGGAACTGCTGGAAGAAGAAACGGAACTGGAGCTACCGGAACTGGAATTGCCGGAACTGCACGAGCCCGCAGAACTGCTAGACGCGCCGGAGCTGTTGGTAGCACCGGAACTGCTTTCCGCTTTTTCGGAGCTCAGGGCGCCCGGCGCCATATCCTTGAGATACCAGCCGTAAAGCGTATCCGATTGCGCTATGCTGTCGGGAAGGATAAGTCCATCCGTTCCATCAAAGACTTCAACAGCATTCCATTCATCCGTATCGTCAACGCTGCACGAAGCAAGAACCAGGAGGGAGGAGGCAAGCAGAGTTTTCTTTAACGAAAGCATATTAATCCTCCCCCGAGATTTCCACATTCACCTTAGGACAAACGACGCTCAATTCCATGCCATTCGCATCCGTGACAGCCACAGTAGGCCAGTATGTTCCGGGTTCGGGGAATGTTGCCGAAGCGGTCTCCGGATTTTCGGGGTCAGGCGTTACATCATTACTCCATTCGTACGTATAGGGAGCAGTCCCTCCACAATCCGAAACAGTCCAACTGACGATACTACCCTGCCCCTTTCCAGGGGACACGTCGTACTCGCACGCGCAGGTCCGTTTGACTTTCGGCTTCACATACAACGGGGAACAATTGATCAAGTAGTCATCAACCAAGTTCTTGTTGAGTTCAAGAGTCGCAGACACGTTACCCACCACCTGGTGCTGTTCCATATGCGTTCCGTTACTGGACGTAGAAACCACTCCATCGCCATTCGTGAAAGTCCAAAGAAACGTTTTAATGCCACCGAAATCCACTGACGTATTAAAAGTCCAATTCCACACGACGGACTCGCCAACTTCAGCGGTATCCCGATCCGGCTTACAGGAAGCCTGCATCAACTTGGCTGATTCGCAATACATATTCTGTATCATTCCATCGGCATTCGTGATAGTCACAAAAGGAGACAGGCTGTAGTATTGCGTGTAACTATACTCGACAACGGTGGAATCGCTCTCGAGCGGTACAAAATAGTCGTCCCAAGTGTATTTCAACGGGGTTGCACCGTTCGCATCGCACCCCGTCACGTGCCATCTGTATTTCACCACATTTTCTTCAAAGTTATACGATTCCGAAAGGAGTTCCGGCTCACCGCATGTACAGCCGGTAACGGGCCTCGGCCTAGGGCTGACCCAACCGCAATTCACAGTAACTTCATCCGGCAAGCCGCGGTTCAGCGTCAGCGACGTATAAATCGTTTTAAGATCTGAATATACCCATTTGGGGAACTCATCCGTCGATGTGATGGTATCTCCATCATCCTCCCTGAATTCCCAGTAGAAAGTGGGATTCTTGATGCTTCCGTCTAAAGAATAATACCATTTTACGGTATCGCCCATTTGAACACTGATAGAATCGGTCCAGCAACGGAGATAAACCGCCTCCGCCTCCGGGCATGTCAAATCCTGCGACGCACCATAGGTATTCGAGACCTTCACCGTCGGCGCATAGGGGCCGACATTATAAAAATACGCCCAGCCCGCAGAATCGTTATTATACAAGCTGAACTCGGAATTATAATATCCAAACCATTCGTAAGTCAATTTTTCCCCATCGCTTTCACATCCGTCAACATACCACCCGTAAACCGGTACATAGTCGGCAACATTGAAGTTGTCCGATTTGAGAATCGGGCCATTACAGGCACACCCGGAAACATTCGGATTCACAACCATATCACTACACGCGAGAGTCTTGGTGTTTTTACCGTCCGACACCTTGAGCGACCCAGAAACAGTTCCCACAGAAGTCAACGGGACCTTCACCGTGGGAACCGAGCCGGTTATGGTTGTACTGTCGGGCAGATTAATCGTCCATTCACTGAATTCTGGGAAGTATTGAGTTCCATCCACGCGGATCGACCACAGGGAAGTATCTCCCTTTAAGAAATTGGAAGACGTTCCTTCAACAGGTCCGCACACTGCACGAGTCGCACGGCAAACGGTATCACCTGCATAGACAGCCGCGTAGGTAGTCCAGGGGAGCGACGAATCGGGCAAGAGAATCGAGGCGTTCGACCTGTTCGTAGACCAAGAATACCGAGTGTAGTTCTTGTCTTCGGCATAGTTATAGGACTGGTAACTGCTGGTCGGCAGGAGAGTCACATACTCCGACATCCCCTCATCCGATACAAGTTTCACCTCGATCGAGGAGAGACTCGCATTTGCGCCACTCACATAAGACACCGTGAATTGAGACGAGTTCACGGAGCACCCGAATGTCATGGGTGTAGTCACCGCGACAGGCTTGCACACGGGTTCCATGGTTTCGCCATCGCTGTTGTAAACCGTAAGCGTCGGAGCAAAGCTACCTAGTCCCGGAGGCAGCCAAGTCGAAAAGGAGTCCAACCTGATCGGGGTATCGCCCCACTCGTATTTAAACGGCCCCGCTCCGGAACACCCCGTCACATTCCATTCAACCGGCATTATTTCCGCATCGCCCGCCAGCACCATGGCAGTCTGTTCCGGGACGCAGCTACAGCCCGTCACGGGAACGCCGCTCACCTTCACTCCGGTACACACGATAGTATCGCTTGCAGACTCACGCCCCTCGTTCACGACAAGCTTTGCGTTGAACATTCCGCCCTTGCCGAACTTGACCGTCGGAGAGACACGGGTGCTATTCTCGGGAGATCCGTCTTCACCAAAAATCCAGTTGAACGTCAGCGGGGTTCCGCCCAAGTTGTAGAAGGTGTAAGTGACCTCGTCACCCTTGACAGCCTCCCTGACCGAAGCCATGCAGACACCGCGGACCTTCGTCCCGTCATCTTCGGGGACGGTTGTCGAGCTGACTGGCGAACTCGAGGACTTAGCCGACGAAGAACTGCCCGGCTTGTCCGAAGACGAACTCTTCTTGTCACCCGACGAGGAACTCTCGGTCTTTTGCGATGAGGAACTGGCTGCAGGAGTCGAGGAGGAGCTGATGGCCTCGCCGCCCTTGTACCAGACACCGTTCTTGCACTCGTACGCGGAGACCTTGCTCAGAACGTACACATAGCTTCCGTTCTCCACGCACTTGGGAAGGTCCCCCTCCGAAATGACCTTGTCCATGATGTCGACCCATTCATGGGACGCGCACGACACCAGGTTCTTGCCGACCACAGACAGGGAACCTTCGCTTGCGGAATTGCAGTTCTTCAGGAAATCTACCGAGGCGACGGAATCCTGAACTACGGCATCGAGGAAACATCCTATAAAATCATCTTCCGAAAAAGACTTGCCGTCAAGTCCCTTCCAGGTATTGGAAAAACAGCGGTAGACGCGACTGTCCGAAACAGAATACACGCTCAGGCCTTCCCCATCCCCGTCGCATGCCGGGATATTGCAGACGCCGGCGACAACCTTGTCCACAAGGATCCATCCGCCGGCAACGCACGCATAGTAGTCGCCGGCGACATCCGCGAGCATCCCATACTGATCGGACGTACAAGTCGGAAGCTCTTCGATAGACGCGAACTTCTTCGCGGTAACGGCATCATCTTTCGAAGAGGCACCGGAAGCGTCGTCGCCACAAGCAACAAATAAAAAAGAAAGTAATATGGCACAGGGAAGTGCCAGGGAAACGGTTCGGATTCGCTCAATCACGGAAGGCCTCCATAACATTCATTGTAAATTTAGCTTTTCCCAATTCCTTTTTTTGGCCACCCTAATGAACATCGCCAATAAACGCAGCGTTCGGCACATAAACAAAAAGTAAGTTTTTTATAAACTCTGCCCAAATGGGAAAAAATTCTCATAATTCTATCTTGTCCCCCCACAAGAGGTTATATGAAACTGAACAAGTACCCCAGTGTTGTCGCGTACCTTATTTTTGTCTTTTGTGCCATCTTC
>CADBLC010000173.1 GCA_902795385.1 Fibrobacter succinogenes
AGCTGTGCTCGCGAGCGAGAGCGCGCCGAACACGATTCCAAACTTTCCTATACCAAGCATGATTGCTCCTTTGTTTTCTATGAAACTAGATTCTGGAGCTATGCTTTTAAAGAAAAATGTGTCTTGCGCCGATATTTGCGATGAAAAAACCTCAACGGGCGAATTGCTGTTTTTACACGAAAAACGGCGATTTTAGTGCGCTTCGAGCCAGTTTTCGCCGAAGCCGACGCTTGCCACCAGCGGAACCTTCAGTTCCATGGCGCCTTCCATCTCGGATTTTACCATCTGGGCCATCGCTTCCACCTGGTCGCGGGGGCATTCGAAAACGAGTTCGTCGTGCACCTGCAGCATCATCTTGAGCGGGAGCTTTTCCTCGTTGATCCTCTTCTGGATGCGAATCATCGCAATCTTGATGAGGTCGGCGGCGGAACCCTGCACCGGCGTGTTCACTGCCATGCGTTCGGCCATTTGCGATTCCATGCGGTCGGAGCTGTCGATGCCTGCGATGTAGCGGCGACGACCCGAAAGCGTTTCCACGTAGCCGTCGCGGTGGGCAGCCGCCTTGGTGTCTTCGATAAACTGCTGTACACCCTGGTACATCCCGAAGTAACCGTCGATGAAGTCCCTTGCCTGCGACATCGGGATTTTCAAATCGCGGGCGAGGCGGAAGGCCGTCATCCCGTAAAGTACGCCGAAGTTCACCACCTTGGCATCGCGCCTCATATCGCTTGTAACGGCGTCTAGGTCCACCCCGTAAATCGCGGCAGCGGTGCGAGCGTGAATGTCGATTCCTTCCTTGTAACTTTCGATGAGCGCGGCGTCGCCACTCAGGTGCGCAAGCATTCTGAGTTCAATCTGCGAGTAGTCCACCGCCAAAATCACGTTGTCTTTGCCCTGTGGCACGAACGAGGCGCGAATCTTTTTACCGAGGTCGCTACGTACGGGGATGTTCTGCAGGTTCGGATCGCGGCTCGAAAGGCGGCCCGTCGCGGTACCCCACTGGATAAAGCTCGTGTGGATGCGGCGCGTGTCCGGGTTCACGAGCGTGGGAAGCACCGTGATGTAGGTGCTCTGCATCTTCTTGAGTTCGCGGTACTCGATGACGGAAAAAACGATTGGGTGCGGCGCGCGGAAGCTGAGTTCCTCGAGAACGACGGCGTCGGTGCTCCTCTTCTTGATTTCGGGCAGGCCGAGCGTGTCAAAAAGTACGTCGCCCAGCTGTTTGGGGGAACCGATGTTGAATTCGACTCCCGCCATGTCGCAAATTTCTTTCTCGAGAGTCTCGATGCGGTGCTGCAGTTCCTGTTCCAGCGTCTTGAGGGCGGGAACGTCAATCGCGACGCCGACTGTTTCCATCTGGTAGAGCACTTTCAGGAGCGGCATCTCTTGCGCGAAGAAGTACTTCACGTAATCGAGCTTTTCGAGTTCCTTCTTGAGAGGCTCCCATAGGCGCAGCGTATAGACTGCGTCTTCGGCGCCGTATTCCGTTGCATCCTTGATGGGCGCGCGGTTGAAAGTAATCTGGTTCTTGCCGCGCCCGATGAGGTTCTCGATGGGAATCATCTCGTGCTGCAGGCGTTGCATTACCTGGTTGTCGAGCCCGAGTCCGGATTGCCCTGGCGAAAGCATCCAGGCGGCAATGAGCGTGTCGACAATGTTCGCGTTGTCGATATCGGCCTGCGGGATCTTGAACGCGCGTGCGAGAACGTGTAAATCGAATTTCGCATTGTGGAACACGAGTTCGCGCGGCTTCCCGGTGCTTTCCACCGGGGCGGTATCTGCAATCAATTCCTTGAACCAGCTTGCGACCTTGTTGAAGTCGAAGTTGCCGCCCTTTGTTGCGGGGAGCGGGAATCCGATTTCGTCAGTGTGTGCAAGCGGGATGTAGTAGCCCTTCGCCGGGTCTGCCGAAAGGCAGAGACCCACGATGTTGCATTGCATCGGGTCGAGCCCGTCCGTTTCGGTGTCGATGCCTACGGTACTTGCGACTGCAAATTCGGCCTTCATCTGCTCGAAAATTTCATCGGTATCCACGCAGACGTACGTGGGCAAATCTTCTGCGGGGAAGCTTGCACGTTCCACCGTCGCGGAGCCTTCCGCGCCCGCATTATTCGTGTCGCCGTCACGCACGAATCCCGTTTTGCTCGGAACCTTCTCGAGCAGGCGCAACAGGCTGTTGATTTCGTGGTCCTTGAACATCTGCGCCAAGGTATCTACGTGCAGGCCGTTGTATTCGAGGGCGTCGAGGTTCCCGCTAAAGGCGCTCAGGAATGCCTTCTCGCGGTTGTTCGCCAAATTGTCGTGCAATCCCTTCTTGGTAATCTTGTCAAGGTTCGCGTACAGGTTGTCCATGTCGCCGTAGTCGTTCAGCAACTGGATGGCCGTCTTCGGGCCCACCTTCGGTACGCCGGGAACGTTGTCGCTCGCGTCACCCATAAGCGCGAGGTAGTCACGAATCTTTTCCGGCGGGAGCCCGTACTTTTCCAATACTTGCTCGGGACCAAAGTCTATGCCGTCGGCGCCCTTCGTCAAGTGGAAAAGGTGAATCTTGTCTGTCACGATTTGCGACATGTCCTTGTCTTTACTGAGAATCACGACGCTGTCGAATCCCGCCTCGACCGCAGCCACCGCGGTAGATGCCATCACGTCGTCCGCCTCGTAGCCCGGTTCCGAAAGCAGGGGAATTCCGCTGGCTTCAAGACTTTCGCCCAGCAGCGGCATCTGCGCCGCCATCTCTTCGGGCATAGGCCCGCGATTCGCCTTGTAGTCCGGATAAAGTTCGTGCCTGAAAGTCTTCGTATGTGCCACGTCGCGCGCAATCGCAAAGTGCGTCGGGTTGTGCTTCGCCAGAATGCGCAACACCGCACCCCAGTAGCCGTGCATCATCGACACGTCTTCGCCCTGGCTGTTCTTGAGCGGGTTTTGCGAGTAGGCGTAGAACATGCGGAACGCGAGCGCGTACGAATCGAGCAATAGTAAAGTCTTGGGCATATTTTGAATGTAGAAAAAATATTATATATGTTTCCAATGGAATGTATGGGAAGGAGATGTTTATGAAAAAGATTGCAGGTTTCGTACCATTCCTGTTGGCATTATCATTTATCGCCTGTGGTGACGATGATAGCGGCGTCTTGGCCCGACCTTCGGATGAGTTGTCTTCCGGCGTGTGCGAAGACTGTGGCGATGTGCACTCGTCTTCTTCTGTCATCCCCGGCTCGTCCGGGGATCTCCGCATCTCTTCCAGCCAAAAGCAGGAGGATGGCGGCTCGGAGTCCGCCATGACGAACAGTTCTGCAAAATCCTCAAGTTCATCTAGTGAGAAATCTTCATCATCCAGCGCCATCCAGAGCAGTGGTGATGGAACCAGTTCTTCGGTTTCATCTAGCAGTAGCGAAGAATCTAGTGGTAGCGAGAAATCTAGCAGCAGTTCTATAGAATCCTCCAGTTCCGAGGAATGGTTTGGTTTTGAGGAATCGTCGAGCTCTGTGGCTTTGGCGACTCCGTGTAAAACAGAGATGGAAGACAATTGCGAATATGGCGAGTTGATTGATTCTCGCGATGGTCAGAAATACAAGACTGTAAAGATTGGCGAACAGTGGTGGATGGCGGAGAACTTGAATTACGCTTACCTTCAGCCTACGGCAACCCTGGATTCTAGCAGTTTCTGCTACAATCATGAGACAGCCAAATGTGACGAGTATGGTCGCCTGTACATGTGGAGCGCGGCGATGGACAGCGTAGGTATGTTCAGTGAAGATGGCAAAGGTTGCGGTTGGCATTCGGACAGCGCTCTGGTTGATACGGTACAAGGCGTGTGTCCCGAAGGCTGGCACTTGCCTAGTGCAACGGAATTTATGATTTTGGCGGAGGCTGTTGGTGGCATGGATTCTGCTGGCTTGAAATTGAAGTCCACTAGTGGTTGGAAAAAGAGATCCGATGGAACAAGTGGCAATGGAACAGACGCCTTTGGTTTCAAAGCGTTGGCTGCAGGTGCTATGGTCAAGTTGAGCGGAATAGGGTTCGAACGATTGGATATGAGTATGAACTTCTGGACTTCTACACAGAAGGACAGAAATTTTTTCATAGACAGAGATGACTATGCGGTCTTGTATAGCAACTACGAGGACTTTGGTTACCCGGTTCGTTGCGTGAAGGATTAGTATATTTCCAAAAAAAGGAATTACCATGAAGAACTTTAGCGAAAATATCAAGTACATCGGTGTCGACGATAGGGACATCGATTTGTTCGAAGGCCAGTATGTGGTGCCCGAGGGCATGGCGTATAATTCGTATGTGATTGTGGACGAAAAGATTGCCGTGACGGATACGGTCGATGCACACAAGGTGAATGAATGGCTTGCCAATCTGGATGCCGCTCTCGCTGGCCGCAAGCCGGACTACCTGGTGATTCACCACCTGGAACCGGACCACGCCGGTGGCATTGCTGATTTTGTCGCGAAGTACCCGGAAGCGACTCTCGTTTCTTCGGCGAAGGCTTTCGCGCTCCTGCCGCAGTTTATGGCACTCCCTGAATCGGTCAAGAAGCAGACCGTGAAGGAAGGCGATACGCTTGTGCTCGGTAACCATACGCTTCAGTTTATCGGTGCCCCGATGGTGCACTGGCCCGAAGTCCTGTTCAGCTATGAGCAGAGCGAAAAGATCTTGTTTGCGGCTGATGCGTTCGGCAAGTTTGGCGTGTACGATGCCGACCCGGATGACTGGGCGTGTGAAGCCCGTCGCTACTACTTCAATATCGTGGGCAAGTACGGTAACCAGGTGCAGGCGGTGCTCAAGAAGGCTGCCGCGCTCGATATCAAGACGATTTGCCCGCTGCATGGCCCCGTGCTCACCGAAAATCTCGGTTACTACATCGACAAGTACAACACCTGGAGCAGCTACGCTCCCGAAGACAAGGGCGTGCTTGTGGCATTCGCCTCGATCTACGGCGGAACCAAGAAGGCTGCCGAGAAGCTTGCCGAAAAGTTGACTGCCGCCGGTGTCGAGAAGGTCGTGGTTTCTGACCTTGCCCGCAGCGACATGGCCGAAGTCATCGAAGACGCTTTCCGTTACGACCGCATGGTGGTGGCTGCTCCCACGTATGACGCGGGCCTTTTCCCGGTCATGGAAGACTTCTTGAACCACCTGAAGGCCAAGAATTACAGCAACCGCAAGGTGGGTGTTGTCGAGAACGGTACCTGGGCTCCGATGGCCGCCAAGAAGATGACCGAAATCCTCGCCACGCTCAAGAGCGTGACGCTCGCCGAGACCGTGGTGACGGTGAAGTCTACGCTCAGCGCCGAATCCGAAGCCGCGATGGACAAACTCGTGGCCGAGATGGTCTAAGCGAATGCCTGCGGCAGCGCGTCGATGACATCGCTTGGGAGCATGCTGAATGCTCCCATTTTTTTGCGGGCTATGCGGCCCGCTTTTTGTTGCAACAATGCTCCGAGTACGGCGGCTTCGGGGGCGGCAAGGCCTTGCGCGAGTAGGGCCGTGATGATGCCCGTGAGAACGTCGCCGGAACCGCCTTTGGCGAGTCCGGAGTTATGTGCGGGAATCACGAATACGCGGCCGTCGGGGCTCGCGACGAAGGTGGGCGTGCCCTTGAGAAGGATGAATTTTTTTGTGTGGTGGGCGATGTCTCGCAACAGATTCGGAATGTCGATATCGTTTGCCGGGAGTGCGCCGAAAAGCCTTTCGAATTCACGGCGGTGCGGGGTGAGCACGGCCGCGGTCGTAATTCCGTGAAGGAATGATGCCGCTCCCGAGGAAGGGCTTGCAGAAGTCTTGTTGAACGTGGCGATGGCGTTCAGCGCGTCGGCGTCGATGACCATCGGGCACTTGATTTGCGGGAGTAAGTCGATGACGGCGTCGCGCGTGCATTCGGCGCACCCGATTCCGGGTCCGATGGCGAGCGCCTGGTTGTGCTTGGCCTTCTCGAGAATTTGCGGGATGTGCGCGGGCGAGAGGGCGGTGGCGCGGTCGTCGACCGTGTCTCCGTCCTGGCCAGCCATGTCTTGCAGGTTGCAGAATACGGGTTCCGAGAGTTTCGCCTGCAGTACGGGCATAATGGCGTCCGGGCTTGCAAGCGTCACGAGACCGGCACCGCTCCGGAGGGCGGCCCCCGTGCAAAGTGCGGCGGCTCCCGGCATATCGCCGGAGCCTGCGACAATCATGGCGCAGCCCTGGGCGCGTTTGTCGCCCCAGTCGTCGCGTTCGGGCAACATCTGCGGTATGATTTGCTCTGTCGCAAGGTAGACGATCTCGTCGAATTGCTTGATGTTCTCCTCGGGGTAGCAAAGCGGCGCTACGGCCGCATTGCCGAATACCGGCCCGCCTTCACGCGTGTATGCGTCCAGCCGCGGGAACCCGAACATCAGGGTCTCAAGCGCGTGTGTGCAGGGTTCCCGACGCCCGTGTGCCTGGGAATCGTAACCGGTG
>CADBLC010000174.1 GCA_902795385.1 Fibrobacter succinogenes
TTCATGTCGGCCTACCATAACCGCGACAGTATGGGCGGATTTTTCTTCGATGCCTCGTTGACGGTGCATACGGCGTCTACGTCCGATTCGGCGATACAGGCGCCGGAAAACGAGCATAGCACCAGTGTGTGGGAAGAGATCGTTGAAACGGAATGGCCGTTCGATTTTGGCATGTCGCTCATTCGTTTCATAGATCATTTTGGATTTGGTTTTGGACTTCAGATATCTAATCCTTACATGACTCTTGGAACCGCCTTTGAGCATTTCGGCATCATGGGGTGGACGGACTGGAGGCTTATTGGTGTTTGTGATGGTAAACCCGAATGGTTTCGGGGCGGCATAAGCGTAATGGAACAGATTTCGCCGACTCCCGCCTTGCTTGTTGGATTGTTCCAGTTTGCCTCCCGGAGCGAGGCTCTCTATACTGCAGGTGGTGGCGATCATTGGGTGCCTTATAAGGAAGATGACTCAAGCCCGATTAGTTGTTGGGATGACGATACGGACTGCTATTGGAAAAAAGAGAAGTCGGACTTTGGCGAACCCTATTATTACGGTTTTATCGAATATGGTGGCGGCACTTATGTGACGTATAAGGTGAACAAATTTTGGGGGTTGGGGCTTGAGTTCAGGTACAGCTACGATGTGACCTACAAGGCCAACCGACTTGCTTTTACCATGAATCTCTTTTTGGGCTGATTCTAGAAGAGCACATGCAGGTTGAATCCTGCGCTGGCCGTCATGATGTTGAATGCAGGGGTGATGAGTATCTGCGCGCTTTGGCTAGATTCCTGTTCTACACGCCCTGCGCGCCTGTTCTTGTATAATTCGTAGGCACGTTCGTTCGAAATTCTCCTCAACTTGTGACGGCTATCCCTTACGGTGGCGTACGAATTGTAAATAAAGAGCGTTGACCCGCCAACGACAAAAGGAAAACCGATGATGGCGTAAACGGCATTGCCGATGGCGTCCCCGAAGTCGTCGGAGTCGTCCTTGATTGCCGAGAAAGCAAGGATTCCGACCGTGGTTAGGCCTGCGCCGGCAATGATGCCGAGAACGTTCTCGATGATGCTTTCCTGGGAGCGTTCCTGTTCAATCCTGTTGAAAAAGAAGGCGTCGTAGTCGTGTGAAGGGTCCAGGGCCAATTGCTCGGCGACGAGCGAGTCGAAGGCGGAAAAGGGAACCTGTTGCATGTCGGCATCTGTCTCGCCACGCTTTTGCTTGTAGACACTAAAGGCTTTTTCGTACGAGATGCGGCGCTCCGTATGGATATGCCTTTGGCTCATGCTGACGAAGTTTGCGGAGGTAATCCATATTCCGGATATCAGTAGTGGGGAAGACAGGATAAGTGCTGCAGCGCCATCGGTTGAAAATCCTGTCAGAAAGAGAACGCCGAGTCCGGTCACGCCTACGCCGACGACGGTCCCGACAATATTCAAGGCGATGCCTTCCTGGGAACGTTCGTTGTCGATCAGGTTCTGGAAAAAGGGATCGTATACGTGCCCAGAATCTAGCGCCAGTTGCTCTGCCACGAGGATTTCGTTACGGACGTATGTTTCCGCGGCGAGGCTGCTGTCGGGGGTATTTTGCGCCATACCGAATATGGACAATGACAATAGGAGTATGATGAGTTTCTTAATCATAGAGTACGTGTTAAACCAACTTAATCGTAAATATAGAATTTTGTATATTTGCCTGTATGGAATTTAATGCAGAATTTTTTCAGGGCGGGATGGCTTCTTTGATGCAGCATTCGCTGGTGCAGCGGCTCGTTCTCGCCCTTGTCGTCCTCGGGCTCGCGAAGCTCTTGCTGATTCTGCTAAAGCACATCATCGCGAAGGCGGAAATCCGCGGGATGGATGCCTCGGCGCGCCCGTTGATCTATTCACTGTTTGCTTATGCCATCTATGTGATCGCGCTTTTGCTGGTACTCCATATCATTGGGGTGAATACGGCTGGCCTCGTAGCGCTTGTGGGCGCGGCGAGCCTTGCGGTGGGCCTTGCGCTCAAGGATGCGCTTGCCAATATCGCGGCTGGCTTGTTGCTCATGTTCCATCGGCCGTTCAAGGCGGGGGACTATATCGAGTGCGGCCAGGTGAAGGGGCGCATCAAGGGCATCGGGCTTTTCAATACCACGCTCGTATCGCTCGACGGGCTGTACGTTTCGGCGCCCAACACGATTCTGTGGGGGAACCCCATCGTGAACTTCAGCAAGAATGCGACAAGGCGCCTCGAGATTTCGGTGGGTATTAGTTACGGGGATTCCACGGACAAGGCGATGGCGATTTTGCGGGAGCTTGTTGAAAACGAGCCGAGGTTCCTTAAGGAGCCCGCGCCGCAGTTCTTTGTCGCCGCGCTGGCAGACAGCTCGGTGAACGTGTCTTTTAGGGCCTGGGTGCGAAATTCGGACTATTTCGACCTGCTGTGGATGTCTACGGACGAGATAAAACGCCGGTTTGACGAGGCGGGCATTACCATCCCGTTCCCGCAACGGACTGTCCACCTGCATCAGTAGAATGCGATTTTACTATATTATACCCGGAAATTTTTAACAAGGATAGATAATGTCTCTTAAGATTGTTTCTCGTAGTGTTTTGGCCGTGGCGCTTGCCGCGGGTATTGCTTCGGCCCAGCTCTTGAATTCCAAGAGCCTTGACGTGATCCGCGTCGAAAAGACGGGTATTTCCGCCGGCAAGATCGATAGCCTTGCCCAGATGCTCGCCGCCCAGCAGTTCCACGGGAAGAAGGTGAACGACGAAACCATGACCCAGGTCCGCTACGCGGTGATTGATAACCTCGTGGGTCAGGAACTGGTGAAGCTCGAATGCAAGAAGCAGGGCATCAAGGTCTCCAAGGCCAAGGTGGACAGCCTGACCGCCCTCTTCAAGAAGCAGTTCCCGAGTGAAGACGCCTTCCAGAAGGAACTCAAGAAGTCCAACACGACGATGGCCCAGTTCAAAGAAAAGATCGAAGACCAGCTCAAGAGCGAACAGCTCCTCGAGAAGAAGGTCCCGTACCCGAAGGATCCGACCGAAAAGCAGAAGGAAGCTTTCTGGGAACTCAACAAGTCCAAGGCCCAGATCAACGACACCATCAGCGGTGCACGTATCTTCATGAGCACGAAGGGCAAGTCCAAGCAGGAAATCGAGGACGCCAAGGAAGTGCTGAAGGGCCTGGCCGCCCAGGTGCGTAGCAAGAAGGCTACGTTCGCCCAGCTGGCCGCCGTCTACAGCGACGACGCCGATGCCAAGAAGACCGGCGGCGTGATGAACAAGTTTATCGCGAAGAGCAAGGGCGACGCCTTTGCCAAGGCTGTCGCGAAGATCAAGGTGGGCGAGATGACCGACGTTATCGTCGACAAGGACGGCGTCTCCATCTTCATGCTGACCGAGAAGAACGACGGCAAGTACGAAAGCTACAAGCACCAGATTGACTACATCCTGCGCGTGCAGGCCGAACAGGACCGCCAGATGCAGCTCAAGGCCTACCTGGATGGCCTTGGAAAGGTCTACAAGGTGCAGTACCTCGACAAGAAGTACACTCCGCCCGAAGCAATTGGGGCCTCCAAGTAATGGCGTTCAGCACTACACACACCGGGCTTATCGAGCTGCGAAGCCGCATCGACAAGCTCTGGGGGTATCTTTGACTTAGAGGCAAAGACCGAAGAGCTGTACGTATTGGAAAAGGACTCCAGCGACCCGAACCTGTGGAATGACCAGGAGAAGGCGCAGTCCATGATGAAGAAAATCGGCAACCTCCGCGGCCTCATCGAGACGTGGAAGGAAGTCTCGCAGTCCTGCGATGACTTGGCCGAACTCTACGAGATGTCTAAGGAAGAGAATTCCGCCGATTTGACCGCCTCCATCGAGGCGGATATCGCCGCATTGAAGGCGCGCGTCGAGGAGATGGAATTTAAGAAGATGCTGAACGGGCCTGACGACGCCTGCAGCTGCCTCATGTCCATCCATCCGGGTGCGGGTGGCACGGAATCCCAGGACTGGGCGCTGATGCTGTTCCGCATGTACACGCACTTCTTTGAACGCGAGAACATGGAATTCAAGGTGGTGGACTTCCAGGAAGCGGAAGACGCCGGCCTCAAGAGCGCTACCATCGAGGTGACCTGCGAGAACGCCTACGGGCTGCTCCGCTCCGAAATCGGGGTGCACCGCCTGGTGCGCATCAGTCCCTTCGACGCAAACGCCCGCCGCCACACGAGCTTTACCGCCGTGTACCTGTACCCCGAGCACGAAGACGTGGAATTCGATTTGGACATGTCCGAGGT